>JAZDJJ010000024.1:0-18806 GCA_043804035.1 Bacteroidota bacterium | reverse complement strand
TGATAATTTGCCTTCTAATTTTATCTGTTTCACGGTGTAATAATCGCTCATCTCTTTAGAAATATCTGCAACTTGTAATGAATCTAATTCTCCATGCCCTTTTGTAAAAGCAATCTTTGATTTAATATTCATAGTTAGTTTGCGGATGGTAATGGAAATTTCATATTCCAATGACTGGATAGAATTGTTCAGCACATACTCACTTGGAATTCCCATTTGTTCTTTTAGCAGTTGTATCGGAAATTCGCGGGAACGAAAAGTTACCAGCGCACAGGGAAAAACGGTTTGCTGCGATATTCCACCTTTTTCTTTTACCTCAATATAAGTAGGTGTTAATCCTTTTTCCATCAATTGCCGGATAATGTCTGCTTGTTTCTTTTTATCAGGATTTTCCAACGGATTGATAAATTCATATTCAATATTTCCATTTGCATACACACGCATTTCATCTAACAGTTCGCGGGTAGAAGTTTTCAAGCGGTCAAATCCAGCAGGCAATTCTCCATCCAAATAAACTTTAAAGTAAATAATGTCGTCTGTTTTTCCAAGCAATTCTTTGGTAGCATTAGAAAGAGTATAACGTTTGTCGGAAGTCAAATCAAAACGCGAAAAGAAAAATGAAGCAATAAAATTTACAAGCAAAATGATTGCAATGCTTAATATTAATTGGATAATATCTTTTCGCTTTTTCATTTATGTTAATGTCGTGCTACAAGGCGGGTGTAAATTTAATAAATAAGACCTTAATCCATGAAAACATTCGTCATTCCGAGCGAAGCGAGGAATCTCATAATAATTAAAAAGATTGCTTCGGTCGTTCCTCAACTTTCGGCATTTCGGCAAAGATCAATGCCTAAATCGAATTACTCGAATTTTTCGAGTAGTTGTTCTTTCTGGCAATTCTTTATAAATACTTCTAATTTCACTTCGCCATTTGCCGTAATGTAAGGATAAAATTTTGTTGACTTTGTAATTTTTTGTCCTGTTCCATATACTGTTTCTTATTTATCCAATCTTTCAATTATCCCCACTTCCTCCCCCCCCGCTTTTTGCCATCGCCACATTTACCGGATGCTTAAGTTCTGATAATTCTTTGTAACCCTTTTCTATGGTTTGTGATTTCTTTTCTTTGTTTCACCCAGTACAAGAAAGATATGCACTAACTTATTCATGCTATTTTTCAATTCTTATTACCCTTGCCGAAAACCCAAACTTCTCAACATATCAAAAGTATCAACGTATTTGATCTCGAATGCACGACATACATTGGGAATAGGGATTTTTCTCTGGATGTTTAAATTGGATTTTTCCTCTGTAACGAGGGTTAAATTGTGGGCAAGTACATAAGCAATTACAAATGCATCGGCATTTTTAACATCATAAAATTCATTCTTTGCTTCATCTTTATATTGTGATTGTTGGGCAGCCCATTTTACCACATCAGTATATTTTTCCATTACTTCCGAAGTTTTAGTTGATCGGAAATATGGTGCAAAATCTGCTTCTGCCCATTGTTTTAAATCCTCTTTGATAATTTCATTCTTAACCTTATCAATACTAATAATTCTATCTTGCTTGGCGTGACTTACCAGAGCATGCCAAAATACAGGAATAATATCAAAAGCATAATATCTTTTGGATGCTTCGATAAAAACATTTGTATCTAAAATAAATCTCTGCATTTATTATACAATAATTTTTTTTTGAATAAAATTTTCGAATGTCTTACCCCAAAGTCCTGTAAGTTGATAAGCTTCTCTGTAGAGGAGATTTCCTTCTTTTAAAGCGGTATACAAAGTTTCTGTAAAGCGTTTCCCGATGCGATATACCTGCATATTGTAAAAATCACCACCAGAAGATTTTTTTTCTTTCTCTTTTGATATGTAATTGTTGTAAAAAACAAAAAAATTGTCTTGTGTAATTTTATTCAAGTCCTGTAATCTGCGGGCTATTACTATTTCGCTCACTTTGAAATACCTCGCTAAAATTTGATATGGATTTTCTTTGTTTTTTTCGGAAAGCCAATGTTGTTCTAATTTATCAGCAGGAACTAAAAACTCGGCAGCAACCTGATTGCAAAATCTTTCGGATTCGTTATTGGCTGATTGTAAATTTCTTAAATCAAAAGAAGCACTACTTCCAGTCCATATATGAACGAGTTCATGTGCCAGAGTGAACATTTGTGCAGCTTTGGCATCTTGCCCGTTGATAAATATAAATGGAGCATATTCATCATACAATACAAAACCGCGAAACTCTTTTACATTTAATTTGCGATGCGTATTATTGCCGATTATTCCATTTATGATTACAAAGATTCCTGCTTCTTCGCATTTATCTATCAGATGTTTGTAGGCATCTGTCCATGTGTTGAAATGACTTGCCCAATCATGATTCAATCCAAATAAGGTTCTTATTTTGTTTGCTGTGGACGGTATATCATCATTGATAACAGCAGTTTTTGCAAAAGACAATGGCTCTTTACCTATTTGAATAAAATATTCTTTTATCCAGGATTGTTTATGTTTTACCAATTGAATGATTTCTCTGTGTTCGGGGCTTGGTAAAAAATTATCCCGATTATCAACTGTTCTGTAATGTGGTATATGCAAAGAAATAGTGGGTATTTCTGACAGAAAAAAAACACCGAATGGGATAGATAATACAGATGACAATTTTTCTAACTGCTTCAAGGAAGGGCTGTCTTTTCTCTGGAGCCAATATTTGATTTTAGGAAACTTATCTTCCAGAGGATTTGGATAGTTATTAACTGCCCATTGTAATATGTTGTGATTTATAAAAACTTTCATTGCACTGCAAATTTACTTATTTTTTCCTTCAAGTATTTTTCTTATATGGTTTTATTTACATTTGCAAACACATCTCGTAGAGAAAAGAAATACGCAGTTCAATAATATGCCAAAATCAAATGAGCAATCTCTGAAAGAAGCGCTTAACATGTTTTTGAAAGTATCGCATCTTTCAGAAAAAATCAATGAACGGAAAATCATAGATTCATGGGAAAAACTCATGGGTAAAATGATTGCTAAACATACAAAAGAAATTTCTATTAGTAATAAAAAACTTTTTCTCCATTTTGATTCTGCACCGCTCAAGCAAGAACTTTTTTATTCCAGAGAAAAAATTATCAAGATATTGAATCAAGAAGCAGGAGAGGAAGTGATACGGGAAATTGTGTTCAGATAAATTATGGGCGGTTCCAAAAATTGATTTCGTCATTGCGACTGCGAGGCACGAAGCAGGAAGCAATCTCTATTTCTACATGAAAAAATAGATTGCTTCAGTCGTTCCTCCTTCGCAATGACGTTTATTTGTATTTTTAGAACTGCCCTTATCATAAATTATTTGCCACCAGTTCTGCCACATCCATCACTTTCACTTCGCTTTCTTTGTTAAAATGTTTCACTCCATCTGTCATCATCGTTATGCAGAAAGGACAAGCGGTGGCAATGACATCAGGTTTGTGCAAAAGGGATTCTTCTGTGCGATCAATGTTCACATCCTTATTTCCTTTTTCCTTTTCTTTGAACATCTGAGATCCTCCGGCACCGCAACAAAAACCATTTTGTCGTGAACGTTTCATCTCAGCAAGTTCTGCATTAAGATTTCGCAACACATTTCGCGGCTCTTCATAAATTCCATTTGCTCTGCCGAGATAACAAGCATCATGGTAAATGATTTTCTTTCCAGAAAAAATTCCTCCTTTTATTTTTAATTTTCCGCTGTCAATCAGTTGCTGAACAAATTGTGTATGATGAATCACTTCATAATTTCCTCCAAGGGATGGATATTCATTTTTCAATGTATTGTAACAGTGCGGGCAGCCCGTTACGATTTTTTTAACATTGTAATTATTCAAGATGGTGATGTTGTTCATCGCTTGCATCTGAAAAAGAAATTCGTTTCCTGCTCGCTTAGCAGGATCGCCTGTACAGGACTCTTCTGCACCGAGTACAGCAAATTTTATCCCGGCATGATTTAAAATTTTTACAATAGATCGCGTAATTTTTTTTGCGCGATCGTCAAAACTTCCGGCACAACCCACCCAAAATAAAATTTCGGGCACTTCGCCCGAAGCAGCATAGTCGGACATTGTACGTATTTCCATTTTAATTTTTGATTTTTTAATGTGGCATAATAAAATTTGTATCTATCATATTTCGGCAAGATCAATAATCGTCTCACTACACAAAGATCAATACCAAGAGGAAATTTATGTTTTAATGAACAAAGGTAGTCCACTTTTTGACATAATCCCCTTAGCAATATCTTAAAATCCTTTGCTTTTCCATACTTGCTTTCCATTAGAGTAAATATAAAATATTTCTTTATTGTGGAATTCATCCTTTTTCCAAAAAATAGCAAATCTGTTTCCACTCTGATCTAACAATCTAATAAAGGGCATATCCTTGAAATCATGTTCCGGTATGCAATGGCGATTAATAATCTCTATCTGAGTGTCTATTGCTTCATCAATATTAGTATAAATTTTATTTACAATAAACTTATATATTGTTATGCTTTCAACTTTTTGAATTTCTACTCTAATATCTTCTTTTTCAATACATTTAAAAGTTTTCTTAAACAACATAATGTTTGGAATATATCTATAAGCACCTAACTGCAACTCGCATTTTAAAGGAAATAGCCCGAGGTTTTTCAGTTGATTACTAAGTTCATCCCACTTCCGTATGGTATCTTTAACAGCTACAATAGGGATGGTATTTATAATAACAGTAGTATCAACAACAGGTATAGTATCTATAGGATTTTTGGCAGCGTACTTGCGGGTAATAGAAATCAAATAAATATCAAATCCCCCTAATCCGCCTTTTCTATTGGACGAAAAAAATATTGTAGAATCATTATACCATCTAATATTTCTGTCGTCCGATTCTGTATTGACATATTTATACTGCACAAGAACAGGGCTTGTCCATTGATTATTTATTTTATTGGTTTTGTAAATATCGTATCCACCTTTTCCACCGGTACGATTTGAACTAAAGAAAAGTGATTTCCCATCATTACTAATAAAAACATCTTGTTCGGAAAATGGCGAATTAAGTATATCTAAAGCAAGAGGATTATTGCTGCCTGTTTGCATGAAAATATCGTGATTCCCATTTCTGTTTGAAACAAAATAGAGCGTATCTTCTTTGTTGGCAGTAATACTATTTTCATCAAAGTCGGAACAGATAAGAGAGAATTTCTTTAGTCGGCTTGCTTTCCATGGGTTTATAGTGTCAAACTTTCGTTTTGCCATAAAAAGTTCGCCATTATTTTTCCAATATGAACGGCGAAAATAATAATACATTGGGCTAACTCCAACTAAAGCGGTATTGTTATCGCTATTCCATTTGTACCAATCCTTTTTTGATGCACTCCATGTTCCCCGTTTTTTAGTAGACCAATAAACCTTTTCAGTAAATTCAAGAGTTTGTCCTTCCTGAGTATTTTTTCTATTAGAAGTAAATAAAAGTGTGCTGTCTATTAAAAATGGAAGATATTCATCGCTACTACTATTGATTTGAAGGAGGTTAGTGCAAGAAGTATCACTTTGAGAACGAGCAGATGTTCCCAAAATCACTCCAATAAACAATAATAGAGTATATTTCACCTTATTCATAATCAGGTGCTTATTTTACAGATATGGAAGATTGGGAATTGTTAAATTCTATTTTCAAAAATAATTCATGTTTAGGAAGAGAAAAAGTATGGTTAGAAATATCACCTAATCCAATTCCTCCTGAATATCCTATTGCAAAGTTTTGGAAATATACGCCAAATTGAAGTTTCGCAGTATTAGGAGCATATCCACCACCAACCCAAAAAGATTTTTTTATAATAATTCGGGAGTTTATATTGTAATTGATATCCGAAGAACCTTTTGAAAAATAACTCATAGCAAGCCCTGTCATTTCTAACTTTCCATCGCCTTGCAGAACATTAATAGTATACATTCCGCTCAGTGTATAGAGGCGAGCAGCACGGTTGTTGAAATCAGTAACAAGCAAATTTGTTCTTCCTCCTAAAAGATTATAAATTCCTATGCCTACATAGTATTTATTCGTCTCATACATACTGGCACCAAAATTTGCATCACCCCAAAACCCGGTTTTTGCGCCATTCAATATAATGTCGTCAGGATGTTGCGCATTAACCCTGTTGCGAAGAATGCCTAACTGGTTAAATACTGCCGAGAGACCAAAAGAAAATTTAGCATTTTCAAAAATTGGACGATGATATATAAAAGTAGCTTCTCCCATAGTAGAATTCAAAACACCACCCGACTCAGAAGTAAATCTAAATCCAGCGGCTATATTATCACTGGGAAAAGGAGCTGTTCCCATAAACAAAAATCCAAAGGGATTATTATTAGCAGAGCCATAAGTATTGTAATAACAAGAAGATATTTCACCTATGTCGTTCATTCCGCCACCGGCAGGATTAAAAGCATATTGCCCTAACGGACTACTCCATATTCTTTGGCTATACACATTAGAATTAAAGAGTATAAAAACTAAACCAACGATAACATATATTTTTTTCATATTACTTATTTTTATTTATTTAGAATAAATTACACTAAAACTCTCAGCCCATTTCATATAGGGTTTATTATTTTTTATTAAATCAATAAATACTGTATATGTAGAAGATGTTCCTGTTGGAGGATTTGAAGGGTCGGAAGCATCCCATCGGGGATTACTTTCGTTGAGAGTAGCTATCTTTTTGCCGGCTTCATTAAATATTTCTGCTTGCATATTCATGCCAATGCAGATATCGCTCAAATCAAGATAATCATTATAGCCATCGCCATTTGGAGTTACTACATTAAAAATACAGGATCTTCTATCCGCCTTAATTGAAATAGAATCCTGAACAGTACATTTATTTGCATCAGTAACAATAACACTATAAGTGCCGGGAAATAATGAACTTATCTTTTGCATATTGCTGCCAACTGACCATAAATATGTAACAGGACTAATTGCACCATCTACCCGATGAATAACAATTTCGCCATCAGCACTATACGGACATCTTGGATTTGTAGGATGATCAAAAACAATACGAAGAGGTTCATCCGGCTGAGTAATTAGGGTTGATTGACTAAGAGTGCAACCTGTAAAATCGGTAGCAGTAATTATGTATTCACCGGCATAAAGACTGTCAACGGAATTACTGTTTGCTAAAAAACCATTATGCCCCGAAATCGTATATGTAAAACCATTATAGCTGCCTTGTGCTATAGAAATAATAGAACCGCTGTTATTTCCATAACATAAATTATTAGTTTGTGTCCATGCTATTGAAATAGGAGCCACAACACTATCAACATCCCATGAATAACGGAACCCCTTACCATTGGCTGATGAAACTGTTACTATATGAAATCCCGGTTTAAACTGACCTGAAACAGATGAGAGAGTATCAACAA
This sequence comes from Bacteroidota bacterium, assembly GCA_043804035.1. GTDB lineage: Bacteria > Bacteroidota > Bacteroidia > Palsa-948 > Palsa-948 > JAZDJJ01. Next base: position 11,341 of record JAZDJJ010000024.1, on the reverse strand, counting down.
GATTGCTCATCACATAAGGTCTGAGCCCCATAACAGTATCAATAATTGTAAGAATGGATTTATTATCAAAGTTGACTATAACAGGATAAACTCCTGCAAGCGAAGGACTAACACTTGTTGGCGCTGTGGATATATAACAAGCCGTAGTGTCTATAGCCATATTTACAGGAAGACCTGCATTTTCAAGAATATAAAGAGTATCTATATTCCGACAATTATATAAATCAGAAATTGTTACATAGTAAGTTCCTGATGCAAGTAAATTAAAAAGAGGATTCACTTGATTTTTAATTTTTCTACCGGTGCTATCATAAACGGTATAGTTATACCATCCAGCACCTCCTTGGGCATTAATTAGAATACTCCCCGAATTTATCGGCCACGAACTATTATTAGTTAATGAATAGGTAGCAGTAAGTAATAGTGGATTATTAAGTATATATGAATAATTCCGAACTACACCTCCGCTTTCTGTTACAGTTACAATGTACGTACCAGTTTTTAGTCCATCAATATTATGAGTTGTTTGTCCGTTGCTCCATAAATAAGTATAAGGAGCTGAGCCAAAATTCGGATAAACACTTAATTGTCCGGTACTATCTCCAAAACATTTAATACTATTTACCTCAATAATTTGAGCGTTAATAGTACTCCACATTCCCAGACATAAAAGCAAGAAGTGAAGATGAAATTGATTTCTCATGGGTTATTTAGTGAATGATTATTTTTATTTTTTTTTAGTTATACTAAATTTTCATGGGGATTATATCCCGTTTTGTACCAACTATTAAATTAATTTTCTGACCTGTCTGCAGTGTTGCACAGGCAGATTTGAATACGACAAACTTACATAAAGTTTTCAATTACACATATTTTCGGCAAGCTCTGCAAAGATCAAATACCAAAACGGAATAAAAATCAAAAAGGATTTATAGAAGAAACTTTAAGATTAAAGCACTTCAGAACTAATTAACATTTATTAACATTTTAATTCTCTCTACTTATTCAGTCATTGTTATTTTTGCACCACAATTAATAAATATTTTTATGACAGACATTAAAGAACTCAATGAAAAAATACAATGCGAAAGCGTTTTTGTAGATATGCTCAATTTAGAAATAGAAAAAATTATTGTCGGGCAAAAATACATGATAGACCGATTGATTATCGGACTTCTTTCAAACGGACACATTTTGTTGGAAGGCGTTCCCGGTCTGGCAAAAACCCTCGCCATTAAATCACTGGCATCATGTATACAAGTTGGCTTCAGTCGTGTTCAGTTTACTCCCGACTTGCTTCCTGCCGATTTAATTGGCACATTAATATATAACCGAAAGAAAGAAGAGTTCACTGTAAAGAAAGGTCCGATTTTTTCCAACTTTATTCTTGCCGATGAAATCAACCGTGCTCCGGCAAAAGTGCAAAGTGCATTGCTTGAAGCCATGCAGGAAAGACAAGTAACCATCGGAGATACCACTTTCAAACTTCCTGAACCATTTTTAGTTCTTGCCACTCAAAATCCTATTGAACAGGAAGGAACATATCCTCTGCCTGAAGCTCAGGTTGACCGTTTTATGCTGAAAGTGGTAATCAGTTATCCGAACAAAGAGGAGGAAAAAAAAATTATCCACCTGAATATTGGCGAACAATATCCTCAGCCATTATGTATTTTAAAACCTGAAGACATCATCAGAGCACGTAATATTGTTCGGGAAGTTTATATGGATGAAAAAATAGAACGCTATATTATTGATATTGTCTTTGCAACACGCGCTCCTGCTGATTACAAACTTTCAAAATTCACACCATTGATTAGTTACGGAGCATCGCCTCGTGCAAGCATCAATCTCGCTCTTGCATCTAAAGCGTTAGCATTCATCAGACGAAGAGGATATGTAATTCCCGAAGATGTTCGTGCCATATCCAATGATGTTTTGCGTCATCGTATCGGACTCACTTACGAAGCAGAAGCAGAAAATATTACAACGGAAAATATCGTAACAGAAATTCTAAATACAATTGAAGTTCCATAAAAAGGGACGAAGGACGAAGTTCGAAAAACGCATGACACTCATCTTTGTTTTTTATGGAAACCACAGAACTATTAAAGAAAGTCCGTAAAATTGAAATCAAGACACGTGGTCTTTCGCGTCATATTTTTTCCGGAGAATACCACAGTGCTTTCAAAGGGAGAGGAATGGCTTTCAGCGAAGTGCGGGAATATCAGCCCGGAGATGAAATACGAGCAATTGACTGGAATGTAACAGCACGATTCAATCATCCATACATAAAAATTTTTGAAGAGGAACGCGAATTGATTATAATGTTATTAGTTGATATGAGTGGTTCAGAAACTTTTGGCACACAAAAACAATTGAAGAGCGAACTCATCACCGAACTTTGTGCAGTACTTGCATTTTCTGCTATTCAAAACAATGATAAAACAGGCGTGATATTTTTCACTGATAAAATAGAAAAATTCATTCCTCCTAAAAAAGGAAAGACGCATATTCTTCGCATCATACGCGAACTGATTGACTTTAATTCTGAACATACAGGCACAGATATTTCTTTTGCACTTCGCTATCTGACTAATGCGATTAAAAAAAGAAGCATTGCATTTATCATTTCAGATTTCATAGACGAAAAACTTTTTAATGAAAATAAAAACGAAAGCGATGCCCTCAGAATTGCAAATAAAAAACACGACATAGTAGCACTGAGAGTTTATGATAAACGAGAATACGAATTGCCAAAAGTAGGACTATTGAAAATCAGAGATTCGGAAACAGGAACATTAAAATGGATTGACACTTTCAATTCAAAAGTCAGAAATCATTATTTTGATTTTGCAAAGAAAAGAGAAGTAAAATTAAAAGATCTTTTCAATAGATGTGGTATAGATTCAGTAAATATTAACACATCAGAATCATATATTAAACCATTGATGAATTTATTTAAACAAAGAGGAAGCAAAAAATAAAATGTCAAATATCAAATATCAAATATCAAATATCAGGTTTATCAGATTGTTTTGTATTTTATTATTCACTATTTATTATTTACTATCTGCAATCAATGTTTTTTCACAAGACATAAAAGTTTCAGCCGAACTTGATTCAAATTCCATTCTCATCGGGCAGCATGCAAAACTCACATTGAAAGTTGAATATTCAATCGGTCAGGGACAAATAAATATTGATTTCCCAAAAATCACTGATACCATCATCCAGCAAATTGAAGTTATTGAAAAATCAAAAATCATCAAGTATCTTCCCGATTCAAACGACATCAATTCTATTGCAGAAAAACAAATTTTTACAATTACATCTTTTGACTCAGGATATTATGCAATCCCTCCTTTATTATTTGTTGTGAATGGCGACACAAGCAAACGTTATGAAACAGAACCATTACTTTTTTCTGTGAATACTATTGCCGTTGATACCACATTAACAATAAAAGACATCAAGCCGCCATTAGAAGTTCCGTTTTCCTGGAAAGAACTTCTTCCATATTTCTATTGGGGTCTCGGCATTGCCGCTATACTTACCGCGATAATTTTTCTAATCATTTTCTTTGTAAAGAGAAGAAAGAAAAAACCTGCTCCCGTTATCATCATTCCCAAAATACCTGCTCATAAAACAGCAATTGAAAGATTAGAAAAACTAAAAGAAGAAAAACTCTGGCAACAGGGAAAAGTCAAACAATATCATTCTGAAATTTCGGAAATATTGCGCCAATACATTGAACATCGTTTTTACATCAGTGCAATGGAACAAGTAACTTATGAAATACTTTATGCATTCAGAACTGTTGATATTACAGAAGATATCAAAATAAAACTCAGGCAAATACTTATTCTTTCTGACTTGGTAAAGTTTGCAAAAGAACAACCGCTCCCGAATGAAAACGAATCTATCTGGGAAAATGCTTTTGATTTTGTGAACACAACGAAGATTGAAGAAAAAATCGCAAATACGGTAGCAAATAATAATCAGGAAAAACAAGTTACAAAAATTACACAATGATTTTTTTCAATAACATATCCTTTGCTTATCCACAAATGTTCTGGCTGATGCTCATCTTGCCGGGAATTATTGCGTGGTATGTTTTTAAGAATACTTCTCCTGAAATGAAATTTTCTTCGCTTGCTCATTTTCAGGGAGTGAAACATTCTTACAAAGAATATATGCGGCATCTTCTTTTCGGTTTCAGATTGATATCTATTGCTCTGCTGATTGTTGTGCTGGCTCGTCCGCAATCCCGAACAAGTTGGAAAAATATCACCACAGAAGGAATTGATATTGTGCTGACGATGGATATTTCCGGCAGTATGCTTGCAAAAGATTTTAAACCCAATCGCATAGAAGCAGCAAAAGAAGTTGCAATGGAATTTATTGATGCTCGTCCGAACGACCGCATCGGATTAGTTATTTTCAGTGGAGAAAGTTTTACGCAATGCCCGCTCACCACCGATCATGCAGTTATCAAAAATCTTATGGGATTCATCAAAACAGGAATAATAGCAGACGGAACAGCAATCGGTATGGGACTTGCTACAGCAATCAGCAGAATAAAAGACAGCAAAGCAAAAAGTAAAGTGATTATTCTATTGACAGATGGAATTAACAATATGGGTTCTATTGCTCCACAAACTTCTGCGGACTTGGCAAAAATTTTCGGCGTAAGGATTTATACCATTGGCGTAGGAACAATGGGAAAAGCACTTTCGCCTGTAGCCATATATCCCAACGGTCAGTATATGTACGATTATGTTCAGGTGGAGATTGACGAAAAAATACTTGGCAACATAGCAGAAATGACAGGCGGAAAATATTTTCGTGCTACAAATAATGACAAACTGAAAGCTATCTATAAAGAAATTGATAAAATGGAAAAATCTATAGTAGAAGAAAGAAAACATACACGAAAGACAGAAGAGTTTTTTCCTTATGCGCTCACTGCTTGTGTATTGCTGCTGATAGATTTTATTTTCAGAAACACATTACTAAGGTCTTTACCGTAAAATGATATTAGAACAAACAACAAACGTTACTTCTCAAAAAATTATCTATAGAAGCAAAATATAAAACTTATGAAAAAACTGCCTGACAATCAAATTGCTTTTTATCAATCACCTGACGGCTCGGTGAATATTGAGGTATTGTTTGCCGAAGAAAATATCTGGCTTTCTCAAAAGAAAATGGCGGAACTTTTTAACTGCTCTACTGACAATATCTCCCTTCACTTAAAAAATATTTACAAAGACCACGAATTAGATGAAGTATCAACTACCGAGGAATTCTCGGTAGTTCAAAAAGAAGGGGAAAGAGAAGTCAAAAGGAATACATCTCTTTATTCATTGGAAGCCATTATTGCCGTAGGTTATCGGGTAAATTCCGAGCGGGGCACTCAATTCAGGCAATGGGGAATAGAAAATAGAATTTTTCTGAACGAAAGGAAAAATTAAAGAAAAGTAGGAAGAATTTTGAGAAAAAGTAGGAAGAATTAAAGAAAAGTAGGAAGAATTTTGAGAAAAAGTAGGAAGAATTTTGAGAAAAGTAGGAAGAATTTTGAGAAAAAGTAGGAAGAATTTTGAGAAAAGTAGGAAGAATTTTAAGAAAAGTAGGAAGAATTTTGAGAAAAGTAGGAAGAATTTTAAGAAAAGTAGGAAGAATTTTAAGAAAAGTAGGAAGAATTTTAAGAAAAGTAGGAAGAGAAGTCAAAAGAAATGACGCAATTAGCCAAAGAAATGACGCAAATAAAGATGTTTATTTATATTTTTAGAACTGCCTATAAACAAATACTGAATATTAAATCTTAAATCACACGAATGTACAGATTAGAAAACATAGAATGCTTATACGGTCTCGGAATAATTCCTGTACTTATTCTTTTATTTGTATTGGGGCGAATATGGAAAAAAAAATCTTTGAAGAAAATTGGAAATGCAAATATCGTTTCACTTATGATGCCTGATGTTTCCAAAAATAAATCTATCATCCGTTTCATTTTGTTTACCATTGCTATTGTATTACTCATTATCGGATTAGTGAATCCGCAAATTGGTTCCAAACTGGAAGAAATAAAACGCGAAGGTTCTGATATTATTATTGCTCTGGATGTTTCCAATAGCATGAAAGCAGAAGATTTTAAACCGAATCGTCTGGAAAAAGCAAAGCAAGCAATTGAAAAACTTATTGACAAACTCAACAACGATAGGATAGGAGTTATTGTTTTTGCAGGAGAATCGTTTGTTCAATTACCTATTACTACTGACTATGCAGCAGCAAAATTATTTTTAGAAAATGTGGATACAGATATTGTTCCTGTGCAGGGAACAGTAATTAGTTCTGCTATTGAATTAGCAGTAAAATCATTCGGACAAGAAGAAAACAGACAAACAGAAAAGAATAAAACAATCATCATTATTACCGATGGCGAAAATCATGATGATGATGCCGTGAGTACTGCAAAATCCGCTGCTAATCAAAATATTATTATTCATACAATTGGCGTTGGCTCTCCTGACGGTGTGCCTATTCCGATTTACAAAAACAAAATACATTCTGGTTTCAGAAAAGATAAAGACGGAAATACAGTGATAACAAAATTGAATGAAGTCGCACTACAGGAAATTGCCGCTGCCGGAAATGGTGTATATGTTCGTGCAGGCAACTCCGAATTCGGTCTCAAAATTCTGTTTGAAAGAATAAATAAAATGGAAAAGAAAACTTTTGAAGCAAAAATATACACCGACTACGAAGATAGATTTCCTTTGTTCATCGCCGGAGCATTACTCCTTTTAGTTATAGAATCATTCATATCGGACAGAAAAAGTAAATGGTGGGAAAAAATAATTAATTCAAAATCATGAAACGTTATATATTGTCTGTTGTCTGTTGTCTGTTGTCTGTTATTCTTTTTGCACAAGAGGAAAAAGAAAATATTCGCAATGGCAACAAACAATACAAGGAGAAAAAATATTCCGAAGCCGAAAAAAATTATATGGAAGCATTGAAGAAAAAAAATGATTCTTATTATGGTGCATTTAATCTTGGTGATGCCTATTACAAACAAAAAAAATACAAAGAAGCCACTGAACAATTTGAGATACTATCTGCCAGAAAAACAAGTAAAGATACGTTGGCAAAAGTTCATCACAATTTAGGTAATTCGTATTTACAACAAAAGGAATTTGAAAAGAGCATCAATGCTTACAAAAACTCTTTGAAGAATATGCCGAATGATGAAGAAACACGGTACAATCTTGCTTATGCTCAAAGAATGTTAAAACAACAACAGCAACAAAAACAGGATCAAAAAAAAGAACAGGATAAGAACAAAGACAAAAATAAAAAGCAAGACAAAAAAAACCAAGAGGAACAACAAAAACAAAATATTTCCAAAGAAGATGCACAACGAATGATGGATGCATTGAACAACGATGAAAAGAAAATCCGTGATAAAATGAATGAACAAAAGGTAAAAGCAATTAAATCCCAAATTGAAAAGGACTGGTGAAATGAAAAAATATTTTTCTATACTAATTTTATTTTTGACTGCATATTTTTTGCATGCACAAAAATTCACTGCTACGGTGAATAGAAACAAAATTGCCGTTGGTGAAGTATTTCAACTTGACTTTAATATCAATGCAAACGCAAAAAACTTTACGCCTCCATCTTTCAATAATTTTACGATTTATTCCGGACCAAATCAGTCCAGCAGTATGCAGATAATAAATGGAAGTATTTCACAATCCTTTTCTTTTTCATATTATCTTGCTGCCAAAAAAGAAGGAACTTTTACAATTGGTCCTGCTTCTGTCATTGTTGGAAATAATAAACTTGAATCAAATTCCATTTCTATTGAAGTCGGTAAAGGCGGAAACAATCAGACGGCACCCGGAACACAAAATTCCGGAAAAACACAGAGCCAATCTTCTCAATCTAACAATAATCTTTTCGCGAGAACATCTGTTAGCAAAACAAAAGTTTTTCTTGGAGAACAAATTATTGTTACACATAAAGTTTATACACGTCTTACTCTGAAAGGATTTCAGAATGTAAAATTTCCATCCTACAACGGATTTTGGTCGCAAGAGTTGGCGCGTCCGGCACAATATCAAATTACAACAGAAAATATTGACGGAACACCTTACAATGTGGTTGAAATAAAAAAAACTTTTCTGTTTGCGCAGCGCACGGGCATGCTTGAAATTGAACCTATGGAAATAGAATGTATTGTGCGGGAAAAATCAGGGAAACGAAATGATATCTTTCAACAGTTTTTTGGAAATGATCCATTTTTTGGATTTGATGCCTACCGCGATGCCGTTTATTCTATAAAAAGTAATGCCATTATCATTGATGTAAAATCTCTTCCAGAAACAGGTAAGCCCACAGAATTTACAGGTGCAGTGGGAAATTTTAGTATGAGCGCCACACTTGACAAAACAAAAGTAAAAGCAAACGAAGGTGTGAATTTGAAAATCACTATTTCAGGAAAAGGAAATTTGAAACTAATTGACTCTCCGAAAATAAAATTCCCGGATGGCATTGAAAGTTATGATCCAAAAACAAATGAAAATATTTCTGTTTCTGCCAGTGGAGTTTCAGGAAGTAAAACATTTGAGTATTTGCTAATCCCTCGCACAGAAGGCACTTACAAAATAGAGTCATATAATTTTAATTATTTTGATTCGGATAAAAAATCATATCTGTCACTTATCTCGCCTGAGTTTATTATTACAGCAGAAAAAGGAAATGCTCCTGTGCAGGCGCCAGTAATTTCCACAGTGGCAAAAGAAGATGTAAAACTTATCAGCAACGATATCCGCTACATAAAAACCGGAAATTTTGTTTTATCAAGAATGGGAGAATACTTTTTCGGTTCTCCTCTCTTCTATGCAGGATTCTTTGCTCCTCCATTATTCTTTTTTGCGTTCCTACTTTTCCGAAGACAATACATCAAACAAAACAGCAACATTGTTTTGGTGAAAAAAAGAAAAGCAAAACACATCGCCAAAAAGAATCTTGCTCATGCGGAAAAATTCATAAAGAGTAACGATAAAGAAAATTTTTATGTAAATATTCTTTCTGCTCTATATAACTATGTCAGTAATAAAATGAATATTCCAATTGCTGATTTATCAAAAGAAAAAGTAACGCAATTACTCGTTGAGAAAAAAACAACTGACGAAACAATTTCGCAATTAATAAATCTGCTTGATGAATGTGAATTTGCGCAATACTCTCCCGAATTAAATACGGGAAATTTGCAGAATGTTTACAATAGAGCAGAAAATATAATTATGAAAGTTGAAGATGAAATAACATAAACGATTATACCAATGAAAAAAATTTTATTAACTTGTTTTTTGTTTTCAATAATAATAAAATGTGTTATTGCAAATCCAAATACTTTGATAGACAGCGCAAACAAAGCATACTCTTTAGGAAATTTTCAAAAAGCAGCAGAATATTATGAAAATATTTTAACTCATGGGTTTGAATCTGCTGAAATTTATTTCAATCTTGGCAATTCATATTTTAAAACCGACCGTATCGGGCTTTCTATTCTGAACTATGAACGTGCAAAAAAACTTTCTCCCCATGATGACGATATACAATTTAATCTGAACCTCGCCAATCAACGAACATTAGATAAAATTGAATTTATCCCAAAATTTTTTTTCGTAGAATGGTGGAGTAAGATGAAAAGTTTACACTCTGAAAAAACATGGACATTGCGAAGCATTATCTGTTTTATATTATTCTTTTTCTTCCTTACCGTATTCATCGTTTCCAAAAAATCAATTAACCGTCAGTTTAGTTTTTGTCTGGGTTTAATATTCCTGATACTTACATTTTTAACTCTCATCATTGCTCAGGACAGGTACAGCAAACTCACTAATAAAGACACGGCTATCATTCTTTCTTTTTCTGCCGAAATAAAAAATGCTCCTGCCGAAAGCGGAACAAAACTTTTCATCCTGCACGAAGGAACAAAAGTAAATGTACTTGAAATAAATAATGGTTGGATAAAAGTTGGACTTTCACAGGAAAAAGTTGGATGGGTTAAAAAAATATCAATTGAATACATTTAAACAGCAGTCATTCATTGTCCATTCGTAACTATTTAGTGGTTATATGCCAAATGAAAGTGAGCCACTTATTTCTTTTTTCTATACCATTTTCTATTTTCACACCTGTCTGCAGGGCACAGGCAGATAACCAAATACTCGTATTGAGCTTGCCGAAATAAATGACCTAAACAGTAACATCCATTCATTGTAAATACAAAACAACCGAATAACAACTGAATGCCCAATGACCAAAATCTGTCTTCTTTCAGACACTCATAATTATTTAGATTCAAAAATTTTTAAATATTTATCCGACTGTGACCAAATATGGCATGCAGGAGATATTGGCACTGTGGCTATTACGGATGAATTAAAAAAGATAAAGCCACTCATTGCAGTTCACGGAAACATTGACGGGCAGGATTTACGTAAAGAATTTCCCACATACCAACGCTTAAAATGCGAAAACGTGGATGTATTGATAACACACATTGGCGGAAGTATAGGAAAATATTTTCCTGAAGTAAGAAATATATTGCAAACAAAACCACCAAAGATTTTTATCTGCGGACATTCACATATTTTAAAAGTAATGTTTGATAAAAAATATAATATGCTTTATATGAACCCTGGAGCAGCGGGCAATTACGGGCAGCACAAAAAGAAAACTCTTTTGCGATTTATTATTGATAAAATAGAAATTAAAAATCTTGAAGTAATAGAATTGGGAAGGATATGATTTTTTTATTTTATTTGCATATTAAATTTTATTTGTATTATTGCATTGTTTTCTACATAAAGAAAATTATCCTATCCTGATAGATATAATATTTTTCAATTCTTTTTTTAGTTAATGAAATGATTTTCAAACATTGATTAAACAATATTTATATTTTTTGATTTTAGCATAGAACAAGAATTATTTTGTAATAAATTCTAATTCTGCATTTATCTCTAAATTTTATATTCAACTAGAAAATTCAGATTTAAATAATTTAATATTTGTTTGCAAAATATTAAAATTCAATTGTGTCTTTTTGTGAACATTGTCTGTCAATTAACAGAAAAAAATAACGACTTTTCAAAAATAATTTTTTCCAACCAATTCTAATCTTTTATTATGTACAACATTATTGAACTTAACAGTAAACTCCTAAACGACATTAGGGAAATTGCTAAAGAACTAAATATTCCTAAATATGAAACCTTGAAAAAGCAGGATCTTATTTATAAAATACTAGACTTTC
>JAZDJJ010000023.1:0-3286 GCA_043804035.1 Bacteroidota bacterium | reverse complement strand
GGGCGGTTCCAAAAATTGAACTCGTCATTGCGACTGCGAGGCACGAAGCAGGAAGCAATCTCTATTTCTACATGAAAAAACAGATTGCTTCAGTCGTTCCTCCTTCGCAATGACGTTTATTTGTATTTTTAGAACTGCCCTGTATTTCTCTGTGAATTATACTGTGAAGTGTATTTTTTCTCATAAAAGATTTTTCATTTTCTTCTCATTTGAACAATACTTTCTACATGTGTTGTATGTGGAAACATATCCACGGGCTGAATTTTTACAACAAAATATTTTTCACTCATCAACAAAATATCTCTTGCCATCGTTGACGGATTACAATTTACATATACTATTCTTTCGGGATAAATTTCTAAAATTCTTTTTACAACATCAGGATGCATCCCTGTGCGCGGAGGGTCAGTGATGATAATAGATGGCTTTCCATTTTGCTTGACAAAATTTTCATTCAGAACATCTTTAATATCTCTCGCAAAAAATTCAGTGTTAGTGATTTTATTCATCAATGAATTTATTTTTGCATCTTCTATTGCTTCACTAATGTATTCAATGCCAATTACTTTTTTTGTTTTTCGTGCTATGAAATTTGCAATAGTTCCTGTACCAGTGTACAAATCATAAACAATATCATTTCCTTTCAGTTCAGCAAAATCACGTACAACTTTATACAATTCATACGCCTGAAATGAATTCGTCTGGAAGAATGATTTGGGACTAACGCGAAATTTTAAATTTTCCATTTCTTCATAAATACTATTCGTACCGGAAAAAACTTTTACATCCAAATCAGAAATGGTACTGTTTTTCTTGGGGTTTATAACATATTGCAAAGAAGTTATTTGTGGAATTTTTTTTGCAAGATGAACAAGTAATTTTTCCTGCGAGAGGTTATCTTCATAGTAAAAACCAACTATCACCATCCATTGCCCTATTATTGTATTCCGAATGATTAAGTTGCGAAGAAATCCATTTTGATTTTTTAAATCAAAAAAAGAAAGTTCGTTTTCCAAAGCATATCGTTTTATTTCAAGACGAATTTCATTTGAAAGATCTTTTTGAAGATGACATTTCTTTATATCAAGAATTTTATCAAAACGATTAGGAAGATGAAACCCAAGAGCAAAATTGTCGGATGTTTCATATTTTTTGCCTGATGTTATTTCTTCTGTGGTCAACCACCTTTTATTGGAAAAAGTAAATTCTAATTTGTTTCTGTATTCATAAATATTTTTTGATGGAATAATCGGAAGAAACATACTCTCTTTTTTCAAAGGAGAGAAATCAAGATGTCCTATCCTTGTTATCGCATCTTCTATTTGTTTTTGTTTGTAAAACAATTGATGTTCATACTTCATATTCTGCCATTTGCATCCACCGCAAACAGCAAAATGCTGGCAAAGTGGCTCTGCACGTTTTTCCGATAACACATGATAATGAACAGATTTTCCTTCGCAAAAATTTTTCTTCTTTCTGATTATTTGCACATCAACAATATCTCCCGGAATTGTATGTTCAACAAACACAACAAAGTCATTTACTTTTCCAACGCCTTTGCCTTCAGAAGAAGTATCAATGATTTCAACTTTCTGTAAAATATCGTATTGCTTCATATTGGTGCAAAGTTAGTCAGAAGAAATTCTATACATTTGCAATCTTATCAAATTACTTATGGAAACTCTTATAACAGAAAAATCAACTTCTCAAAAAGCGATGGAGTTGGAATATCATTACGGTGCTCACAATTATCATCCTATTCCTGTTGTCTTGGAACGTGGCAAAGGCGTTTTTGTTTGGGATGTGGATGGAAAAAAATATTTTGATTTTCTTTCTGCTTATTCAGCGGTAAATCAAGGACATTGCCATCCGAAAATTATTCAGGCACTCACCGGACAGGCAAAAAAACTTACACTAATCTCGCGTGCATTTTACAATTCTGTTCTTGGCGAATACGAAAAATTCATTACCAATTATTTTGGATATAATAAAGTTCTTCCGATAAATACAGGAGTTGAAGCAGTAGAAACCGCTTTGAAACTTTGCCGAAAATGGGCTTATGAAAAAAAAGGCATTGCTCCAAACGAAGCAAAAATTGTTGTGTGCGAAGGAAATTTTCATGGAAGAACCATCACAGTTATTTCCGCTTCAACAGATCCTGATGCGAAAAATAATTTTGGCCCTTTCACTCCCGGAATTATTGTTATACCATATAATAATACAGATGCTCTTGCAGAAGTTTTGAAAGATAAAAATGTTGCCGGCTTTCTTGTTGAACCAATACAAGGCGAAAAAGGCGTTATGATTCCTGATGAGGGCTATCTGAAAAAATGTTTTGACCTCTGCAAAAAAGCAAATGTACTTTTCATTGCTGATGAAATTCAAACAGGACTAGGCAGAACAGGGATGCGACTTTGCTGCGACCATGAAAATGTACGTCCCGATATTCTCATACTCGGAAAAGCATTATCAGGAGGCATAATGGCTGTGTCGGCTGTTCTTGCTGACGATGATATTATGCTTTGTATCAAACCCGGAGAACATGGTTCCACTTATGGAGGCAATCCGCTCGCCTGCCGTGTTGCCATAGCTTCGTTACAAGTATTGGAAGATGAAAAACTTTATGAGAATGCTATACGGTTAGGAAAAATTTTATTACATGAACTAAAAGAAATTCAAAAACTTCGCTCTGATATTATCATCAATGTTCGCGGAAAAGGATTGTTTGCCGCCATTGTCATCAAAGAACGAAAAGAAAAAACTGCATGGGAACTTTGCCTTGCACTGAAAGAAAAAGGATTACTTGCAAAGCCAACTCATGGAGATATTATTCGTCTTGCGCCTCCTCTTGTCATCACCGAAAAGCAATTGATGAAATGTGTTTCTATACTGAAAAAAAATATTCTTGCTTTTTAGAGAAAACTATTTGTTTGATGTCTATTGATGTGGATGATAATAATTCATAAGTTCAGACCTTCTGACCTTTCGTATATCTCCTTATCTCGTCATGGCGGACTTTGACCCGCCACCTCAATCAATTATCTCCTTAGCTCGTCATGGCGGGCTTTGACCCGCCATCATTAGTTCGTCATGGCGGGCTTTGACCCGCCATCCTTAGTTCGTCATGGCGGGCTTTGACCCGCCATCCTTAGCTCGTCATTGTGTAATTAAAAATTTTATGTACGTTTCTATTAAATGTCTTATCTTTCAAATAGAAAGTCCCCTACAAAAAGTTAAATACACTTTCCATAGAGGACTTGTCTTTGCGATTTCATATTATACTAAT
>JAZDJJ010000022.1:0-3715 GCA_043804035.1 Bacteroidota bacterium | reverse complement strand
AAGCGAAGCGAAATGGAAGCAATCTCTAATCTGCCTGTGCCGACTTGTCTGCGTGCGGACGCACAGGCAGAACACGGCAGACAGGTAGCAGAGAGATTGCTTCGGGTTGCTTTAGGCAACCCTCGCAATGACGTTTATTTGTATTTTTAAAACTGCCCTTTGCATTAGCGTATACTTATATATATGTAGCGACTGTCTTTTATTGCCGTTCCGGAAATAAGTTATTAAAGAATCATTTGTGTTGGAAATTTGAAATTTCATGGATTGAAATTTATAATTATCAAAATAATATGCAATAGTACTAATAATTTTTTGATACGCAAGAAAAAAAAATGCCTAAAATTCGGAGTATAGAAGTTTTCATTTTAGAATCAGACGTGATGCTTTTTTGTCAACAATTACTTTGTCGTTATCAAAGTCCAATTTCATACGCCATTTTTGCATTGTGGCTATGCCAATAATTACATCTTCGCTTAAATTTTCGGAAATTAAAAATTCATCAGAAAAGCGAATATCATTAATGTAAAAATCCAAAATTACACGTTCTTTTATTTTTATATATTGCTCTTTACTTGCCGTTTCAAAACTTAATGGTTCAGGAAGTTTTTCAAGATTGCCTAATTTATTAGCAACAGTTTTATTAATAAAAGAATAACTGGCTCCACTGTCAAACAATGTTTCAACTTTGGCTTCTCCTTTAGAACCAACAAATTTTACGGCTTGTGAAATAATACTCATAGTAATTTTATATTCAAAAATAATTTATAATGATACATGATTTTTTTACATGCCCAAAAAAATATTTTGCAGCAAAAAAAGTTTGGAGTTTTATCATTATTAAAATAATTTACAATAGTAATAATAATTTTTTGATACGCAAGGAAAAAAAGTTGCATTAGTTACTTGAATTTAGGTTTTTATATGGACAAGTATTTTTGAAACTGCCATTAAGTATCACAAAATTTTGTGCATCATTCTAATTTGCCAATCGCTTTTTCTACTTCGTTCAATATTTCACCCGATTTTACTAACGCTTTCATTTTATTATGGTCGGGATAGAGAGGGCGGTCTATATCAAGATAATCAACATATTTACGAATAACATCTTTTGCAACTTGTGTGCCTGTACCGAATTTATATTTTTCAGCCTCAAATTTTTCACGTATATCAAGTGCTTGTGCAGCGGCCATCAATTCAATACCGAGTATTCCATAAGCATTATCAAGTATTTGAAAATTTTTAATAGCAGTATTCATTCCCATAGAAACAAAATCTTCCTGGTCGGCTGCAGCGGGAATTGATTGAATACACGCAGGCATAGAAAGAATACGCTGCTCAACTATTTGCATATCTGCGGTGTATTGACTGAGCATAAGTCCCGAAAACATTCCTGCTCCTTTAGTTAAGAATGGTGGCAGTCCTACGCTGAGAGCAGGATTGTTCAGCCGGTTCATTCTACGTTCTGATAAAACACAAACCATAGTAACTGCTGCACCTATCATATCCATTGGCAATGCTATTGGAGATCCTTGAAAGTTAGCACCTGATAATTGCAAATTTTCATCTGCAAAAAAAATAGGATTATCGCCAACACCGTTCAGTTCAATTTCTACTTGCTTACGTGCCCACGCCAAAGCATCATGAGCAGCACCAATTACTTGTGGTGTTGAACGCATAGAGTAAGCATCTTGAACTTTTACTTTTATTTTTCCGTCAGACAAATCACCATTTTTTGTAACCTTACGAATAGCATATGCACTTCTGATTCCACCGGGGAAACCACGTACTTCAAGTATT
The DNA here is from genome assembly GCA_043804035.1 of Bacteroidota bacterium. GTDB lineage: Bacteria > Bacteroidota > Bacteroidia > Palsa-948 > Palsa-948 > JAZDJJ01. The sequence goes on along the minus strand of JAZDJJ010000022.1, from coordinate 1,918 downwards.
TTAGAATTATAGGGTTTAAGATTTGCTTTCAATGCTTCAAGCGACATAGCACAGGCAATTTCTGCTTGCTTGAGCCAATTGTTAGTATCATAAATCATTATTGCACTCATTGCTGTAAGCACATTTGAACCATTGATAGTTGCAAGTCCATCACGTGCTTTGAGCCCGGGAATAGGAATGCCCGCTTTTTCAAGTGCTATTTTTCCATCAAGCATTTCGCCTTTATAAAAAGCTTGACCTTCGCCCATCATTAACAATGCTATTTGCGACATAGGAGCGAGGTCGCCACAAGCACCGACAGATCCTTTTTCGCAAACGACAGGTGTTACACCTTTGTTAAGCATATCTACGAGAGTTTGTGTAATCACTAAACGACTACCCGAATTACCATGCGCATGAACATTGATTCTGCCGAGCATAGCCGCCCTCACATATTCAATAGGCAAAGGATTGCCAATACCCGCAGCATGATTGTAAACAAGATATTTCTGAAAATCTTCAATTTGATCATCATTCAAAACGATTTCTGAAAATTCACCAATGCCGGTATTGACGCCGTACATAATTTCGTGAGCCATTATTTTTTTTTCAAGCATAGCCCGACATTTGTTTATACGTGTAACTGCATCGGGATGTAGTTCTACTTTTTCGTTGTTGCGGGCAACATTAACAACATCTTCTATGGTAAGCCCTGAACCTGTGATAATATATGTCATAATTTATTTTGTTAATTAGAGTTTGCTGGAAAAGTAAATTGTTTTAGTGATAACGAGGACAAATCTACATGAAATTTTCAATTACACATATTTTCGGCATTTCGGCAAGCTCAATGTCCGATGCTCAAATACCAAAACGAAATAAAAATCAAAAAGGATTTATGGTATACTGAGCTTGCCGAAGTATAGAAGAAAGTTTACAAATCAGAAAATCTATTTCTATTCGGTATAACATTGTCAAGTTTCACCACGTTTTAATACATATATTGCCCGCCATTGATGGAGATGTCGGCACCAGTGATAAAGGCGGCGTTATCAGAAACAAGATAAGAAACGGAAGCGGCAATTTCTTCGGGCTTTGCTAAACGTCCCATCGGAATCTGAGCAAGGATTTTCTGCATAACTTCTTCGGGTATTCCTGTAAGCATAGGTGTAGCAGTATAGCCGGGTGATATGGTGTTTACGGTAATTCCATATTTAACTACTTCTATTGCCACTGTTTTCACAAATCCATACATAGCCGCTTTTGTTGCAGAGTAATTACACGTGCCAACAGAGCCCTTATGTCCATTAACGGATGAGATACAAACAATACGTCCCCATTTTTTTTCTATCATCTGGTTAATGACTAACCGGGAGCAGATGAATACACTGTTCAGATTTGTATTGATGACTTCATACCATTGTTGCGGAGTCATTTTTTTCAGCACCGCATCTTGAAAAATTCCGGCATTATTCACCAGCACATCTACCGTTCCTATTTCTTCTTCAATTTTTTTTATCATGATGGTTGCCGACTGGTAATTGGTTACATCTCCCTGAACAATGTTTACATCAATTCCCATTTGTAACTGGTCATCGCGCCATTGCTTTGCCATTTCCCGCCATTTTATTGCTGTGGTAAAATTCTTGTAGTTTGCCACTATTGTAAATCCGTCTTCGTAAAGACGTTTGCAGATGGCTGTTCCCATACCACCTGTGCCACCAGTTACCAGGGCTACTTTGTATTTTTTTTCTCTCATAATAATAAAGATTGTATTTTTCTTATCGTCTTGTACGGTTAACCACTTTACTAATTATTTGATAATTTCTTTACTAATTGTTCCATCTCTGCGAGTCGTTTATCTTTTTCTTCTATCTCTCGTTTGTTTTCTTCAAGCACTTTATCTTTTTCTTCCAATTGCTTTTTGTTTTCTTCAAGC
>JAZDJJ010000021.1:0-11529 GCA_043804035.1 Bacteroidota bacterium | reverse complement strand
TTTCTTCTATAAATCTTTTTGATTTTTATCCCGTTTATTTGGTTATCTGCCTATGCCCTGCAGACAGGCGTGAAAATAGAAAATGGTATAGAAAAAAGAAATAAGTAATTAGAAAATAGAAAAATTCAGTTCTTGAAATGTCCGGATAAATGTTTTCTTTCCATTCTCTTTTTTCACATTGCTACTTTCCATACTATTTTCCATTTTCTCCTAACGAATTAAAAAAAAAATATTACTCACGCTCTCTCGGACTTAGCAAAGCGTAATCCGAGTGTAAAAAAAACTTTTAAGAATAAGAAGATGGCGGGTCAAGCCCGCCATGACGTGTACCCGAACAGTAATCTTTTATTTACATTTCTTCCATAAATCCCTTTTGATTTTGAGCCCGTTTATGTGGTTATCTGCCTATGCCCTGCAGACAGGCGTGAAAATAGAAAATGGTATAGAAAAAAGAAATAAGCAATTAGAAAAAAGAAAAATTTAGTTCTTGAAATGTCCGGATAGATGTTTTCTTTCTATTCTCTTTTTTCGCATTGCTACTTTCCATACTATTTTCCATTTTCTCCTAACGAATTAAAACCCCGCTCGCTCGGATTTAGCCAAGCGTAATCCGAGTGTTCTTAAATATTCTTCTATACTTCGGCAAGCTCAGCATATCATAAATCCTGTCCTTTGTCAGGGCAGGATTGTTTCAGGATTTCAGGAAGTCATTTTTGATACAATCCCCAAATTAAATTTACAGTCAATTACAAACAAGCAAGTACTATTCGCAAAAAACAAATTAAACAACAAATTAAGAAAACAATTAAATTTGCTCATATAATTTTTATACAATGAAACATTGTAGTTAATTGAAAACCGAAACATAACTTGATAAAAAAAATCTTATACCATATACTTTTCTCTATACTATACCTTTTATGGAACATATTAAATGTCTTATCATTGGTTCTGGACCAGCCGGATACACAGCTGCTATTTATGCTACCCGTGCCGACTTGAAACCTGTGCTGATTACTGGCTCGCAGCCCGGTGGTCAACTGATGTTAACTACCAATGTAGAAAATTATCCCGGTTATCCCAATGGAGTTCAAGGTCCGCAAATGATGGAGGATTTTCGTAAGCAGGCAGAACGTTTAGGGACGGATATTCGCTATGGATTTGTTTCTTCTGTTGATTTTTCTGGACCTCCGCATAAAGTTGTCGTGGACGAAAAAAATACCATCATTGCAGATACTGTAATTATTTCTACTGGTGCATCTGCTAAATGGCTCGGATTGGATTCAGAAAAAAAATTTAATGGGCGTGGTGTTTCGGCTTGTGCTGTGTGCGATGGATTTTTTTTCCGTGGACAAGATGTGGCAATTGTAGGCGGTGGAGATACAGCAGCCGAAGAAGCATTTTATCTTTCAAAACTTTGCAAAAAAGTTTTTATGATAGTGAGAAAAGATTTTCTGCGCGCATCAAAATTGATGCATCACAAAATTAAAAATACTCCTAACATAGAATTACTTTACAATCACGAAACCGTTGAAATTCTCGGAGAGCAAACGGTAAATGGAGTTCTTCTGAAAAATAATAAAACAGGAGAAAACAAAAAATTAAACATAACAGGATTTTTTGTCGCCATCGGACATCATCCCAATTCAGAAATATTTAAAGATTGGTTAGATATTGACGATGATGGATATATTTCGGTATTTTTGGGAACAACACGTACTAGTGTGAAGGGAGTATTCGCTTGTGGTGATGTGCAAAATAAAATATACAAACAAGCAGTAACAGCAGCAGGCAGCGGATGTATGGCAGCATTAGATGCAGAACGTTATCTTAGTGAAAAAGAAATATATTAATCAGAGAAAAAATATTTTTTATCTTTATACTTAATATCTTATGAATAAAAAATTAATGCCATATTCAATATTCTTTTTTCTTTTTTCTTTTTCATTTTTTATTTCCTATTCTCAGATACGTCGTGGAGATATATTAAATTTTCAGGATGTGAATGATTCTATATATGGCATAAATATATACGACAGAATGAACATTGTCTTTGGTGCCGACTCCATTCGTAGTGATAATAAAAAATACGCAGTACAGGGGTGGTGGGAAGATTATTATGAAAACAAACAACTCCTTCATAAAGGATATTACATTGACGGACAATTGAAAGCGTATAAAAATTATTTTCCGAATGGACAACTTGAACGTGAATTTAAAATGACAGATCTTACCAAAAGCATCATGATGATTTATTATCCTGACGGAAAACTAAAATCAAATGTTGTTTATATAGGACAAAATGCTATCAAAGAAGAAGATTATTATCCGAACGGACAACTTGAATTTGTAGAGGAATCTGACAAGAAAGGTGAATATTGTCTTCAGAGAAAATATTATAGTCCTAACGGCAAACCGACTTCTTTCTTAGAAATAATTGACAAGAAAAAGAAAATATATTCTAGTAAAGAATATTATGATAACGGCAACATTAAGGGAGAAGGTACGATGTATTACAATGAATCTATTAGCGATTATCAAAAAGAAGGACTATGGAAATTTTATAATGAGAATGGAAATTTTAAAGAGGAAAAAACTTTTTCAAAAGGAGAAGAAGGATAAGATTAAATTCCGGAAATAATTTTATTACAAAAAGATTTTTTTGTAACTATTCGTTTATTCCTCTATACCAAAAATTGTTGTATATTCACTTTATTTTTTAAAAAGAATTTATTTAATGTCAATGCTATCTATATCAGAAGATCTTTCCTTAAAAGAGTATCTTAAAAAAAAATTTGGTTTTGAAAAGTTCAAAGGTGAACAAGAGGAAATCATTAAAACTATCCTTAATGGGCAAGATACATTTGTTATTATGCCAACTGGAGGAGGTAAATCTCTTTGCTATCAAATTCCTGCTTTTATCAGTGATGGAACAGCCATCGTTGTTTCGCCACTCATAGCACTGATGAAAAATCAGGTGGATGTGATACGAAGTTTCGGAACAAAAAATGATATTGCACACTTTCTTAATTCTTCGCTTTCTAAAGCCGAAATTATTACAGTTAAAAAAGACATAGAAGAAGGGAAAACAAAAATATTATATGTAGCACCGGAATCTCTCTCAAGAGAAATCAATGTAGAATTTTTTAAGAATATAAATATCTCTTTCTTCGCTGTTGACGAAGCACATTGCATTTCTGAATGGGGACACGATTTTCGTCCTGAATATAGGCGCATCCGTATGCTTATTGATAAAATTGGTCGTGTGCCTATCATTGCTTTAACAGCAACAGCAACGCCCAAAGTTCAACATGATATTATCAAAAATCTCGGCATACATAATGGAAAGATATTTAAAGCATCGTTCAACAGACCGAATCTTTATTATGAAGTGCGTGCAAAAAGAAATGCTTCAAAAGCAATTGTTAAATATATAAAACAGAATCCCGGAAAATCAGGAATCGTTTATTGTCTCAGCCGCAAACAAACCGAAGTAATTGCAAATACATTACAGGTGAATGGTATTCGTTCACTTCCTTATCATGCAGGATTAGATAAAGATGTTCGTTCAAAAACACAAGATAAATTTTTGAAAGAAGAAATTGAAGTGATAGTGGCAACCATTGCTTTCGGAATGGGAATTGATAAGCCGGATGTCCGCTTTGTAATACACCATGACATTCCAAAAAATTTAGAAGGATATTATCAGGAAACCGGTCGTGCAGGCAGAGATGATGGCGAAGGAAGATGCATCGCTTTTTATAGTTATAATGACATACAGAAGTTTGAAAAATTTCTCAAAGGAAAACCAGTTGCTGAGCAGGAAATAAACCGTCAACTCATACAAGAAGTTATTACCTATTCCGAATCTTCTGTTTGCCGTAGAAAAACATTACTACATTATTTTGGAGAAAAATATGAAATAGAAAATTGTAACAACTGTGACAATTGCTTGCATCCAAAAACAAAATTTGAAGGCAAGGACGATGTGGCACTTCTCATTGATGTGATACTTACTATTAAAGAAAAGTTCAAATCAAAACATGTGGAGAATGTTTTGATGGGACACATAAACTCTACCATTAAACAATACCGCCACAATGAACTAGAGATTTTTGGGAAAGGAGCGGAAGATGATAAGGATGAAAAGCATTGGAACGGAGTGATTCGTCATGCACTAGTTGCCGGATTTTTATCAAAAGATATTGAGAACTATGGTTTGCTGAAAGTGACGAAAGAAGGGAAAAAATTTCTTGATAATCCTGTGTCTTTTATGCTGACCAAAGATCATGATTTTGAAAATCCTGATGATGATGATAATGATATCATTATTGCCGAAGAACAAGTATGTTCAAGTTTAGATGAACCTCTGTACTTCATGCTCAAAGATATGTGCAAGCAGGTTGCAAAAAAATACGATCTTCCTCCTTATGTGATTTTCCAAGAAGCATCACTTTCCGAAATGGCAATTTATTACCCCACTACTTTAGAGGAACTTTCAAAAATCAATGGAGTTGGTGTAGGAAAAGCACAACGTTACGGAAAACTATTTGTTGATGCCATTGCAAAGTATATAAAAGAAAATGAGATTGAACCTCCACAGAATATGATAGTAAAATCTGTGGTGAACAAATCCGGATTAAAAGTTTTTCTTATTCACAACATTGACAGGAAAATAAGTTTAGACGATTTGGCAGATTCAAAAGGAATAACTCTTAAGGAAGTAATTGAAGAATTAGAAAGTATTGTTTCTTCAGGCACACGGGTGGACATTGAATATCACATAAATGAAATGATTGATGATGATAAGCAAGAAATTATTTATGAATATCTGAAAAAAAATCAAATAGATTCTCTTCCCGAAATAATTAAAGAACTTGGCGAAAATGAATTTAATGAAGAAGAAGTACGCTTGATGCGAATAAAGTTTATTTCAGAATTCGGAAATTAAAGAGCACCTCTAAAAACTCACCTCTCTTTATTGAATTGTTAATTTAAATTATCATTTTACAGATAGTAAAACTACAGTTCAAAATTTTTGTCCGCCTCTATATCCGGGTTTTAGAAGTGCCCTTTATCTAATCGTATTCTATTTTATTGCGTACATATCGTAAAACCGACTTCTCCAAAATTCTTTTTTTTCATTCTTTTGTTTGTTCGTCTTCCTTAATAAATGTCTCATCAGTTTTATCTGTTGATGCTTTGCTTTGCTGAAATTCAATATCTATATTTTCTGACACAGAGTTCTCTGTACTTTCTACCGGAGTGTTCTCTGTACTTTCTACCGAAGTGTTCTCTGTACTTTCTACCGAAAAGTCCTCTGTACTTTTTACCGGAGTGTCCTCTGTACTTTCTACCGAAGTGTCCTCTGTACTTTCTACCGGAGTATCCTCTGTACTTTTTACTAAATATGATGCTACGACTGGATCGGATAATTGAGGACTGTGTATGCGAGTGTGAGACACTATCACCTTGTGAATATTTTTATCAAATTCAAGAATTTGAAAGTCAAGTGATTCTTTTAATGTGGCAGAAGATCCATCTTCTTTAATGAGATGTTTCTTAGGAGAAAATCCTTCCACTTCATAAGGAAGTGCCACCACTGCACCTTTATCTACTATATTGATGATGGTTCCTTTGTGAATGGAATCAATCGTAAACACTGACTCAAGAGCATTCCATGGATTTTCTTCAAGTTGTTTAACGCCCATGCTAATCCTACGTTGTTCCACATTCACTTCTGTTACCATACATTCAATTTTATTTCCCACTTTAGTAAACTCAGAAGGATGCTTAAACTTTTTGTTCCACGATAAATCGGATATATGAATAAGTCCGTCAATACCGGGTTCCAATTCCACAAATATTCCGAATGAAGTAATATTTTTTGCTATTGCTGTATGCTTTGAATTTTTGGGATATTTATCCAAAATAGTACTCCATGGATCTGGTGTAAGTTGCTTCACGCTGAGTGACATTTTTCTTGTTTCCTTATCCAACATCACGATAACCGTATTCACTTCATCACCTATTTTCAAAAAATCACCGGCAGAACGAAGGTGTTGCGACCATGAAATTTCAGAAACATGAATGAGTCCTTCCACACCCGGAAAAACTTCTACAAACGCTCCAAAGTCCTCAATAGAACGAACGCATCCTTTTATTTTATCGCCTACTTTCAGATTAGTATCTAATTTTTCCCACGGATGCGGCTTGAGTTGTTTTAGTCCGAGCGAGATGCGTCTTTTTTCAAGAGCAAAATCTAAAATAACCACATTTAATTTATCATCTAACTTAACTATTTCATCGGGATGATTGATTCGTTCCCATGACAGATCAGTGATATGAATCAGTCCATCTACTCCGCCAAGATCAATGAACACACCATAAGAAGTGATATTTTTCACTGTACCTTCTAACACTTGTCCTTTTTCTAATTTGGAAATTATAACTTTCTTTTGTTCTTCTATTTCTGATTCAATAAGTATTTTGTGCGATACCACTACATTGCGAAACTCTTGATTGATCTTTACTATTTTTAGTTCTATGATTTTATTTACATACTGATCATAATCGCGCACTGGCTTCATATCAATTTGCGAACCGGGTAAGAAACATTCAATACCATGCACATCTACAATAAGTCCGCCTTTGGTACGGCATTTTACAAAACCTTGCACGATGCTTTCACTTTCAAAAGCAGAAGTGATTCTGTCCCATCCTTTTACGATACGCGCTTTTTTGTGCGAGAGAACTAACTGTCCGTTTTTGTCTTCTTGTTTTTCTATGTAAACTTCCACTTTGTCGCCAATAGCAAGTTGTGTGTTATAACGAAATTCGTTGGTAGCAATTACTCCATCTGATTTAAAATTAATATTCACTACCACTTCTTTGTCGTTCTTGCTCACTATCACGCCTTCTACTACTTGATGTTCAAAAACATTTTTTACTGTGTCGCCATAAATTTCGTCCAGACGATTTTTTTCATCCGAAGCATAAACATCTTGCTTTTTACCGATGGTGTTCCAATCAACCGGTTCAAAAACTACTACTGGATTTTCCGGAAATTTTGCTCCGTTCCCACCTTCCAAATTTGTACTGAGAGCAGGTGGTTGGATTTCTTCTATTTTGTTTTTCATAATAATTAAAAAATTAACTCCTACAGGCATTGGAGTGGATTTATATTTAAGACATTGCCTGAATGTCTTTTTTTAATTCAAATAATTAATACAACTTTTTTGAAAAAAGAAATCACATAATATTTTACAAGACAAAGGGAAAAAATCATTTTGCTCTATTGAATAAAAGGCATACTTATTTTTCCTCGTCAAAAAAAATTGCACTATGAAACACTTAACAAAAAGACAAAAGTATACAAATTCTGTAATGAAAAAGTAATGCTACAAACAAATTGACTATTGAGAATTTATTATTTATTATTTATTATTGACTATTGATTATTCGTTGTTCATAATTCGTTGTTCGCTATTCAATTTTTCCTGTTCGTATTGAGAAGTTACCGTTAAAAATACCCGTAGCATCATTAAAAAAAGTCGGGGGGACGGGATTTGAACCCGCGACCTCTCGCACCCCAAACGAGTGCGCTACCGGGCTGCGCCACCCCCCGAAAATTATTGATAATTTAAAAATCATAATTATGATTTCTGAATTTACAAAATTAAAAATATTGTAATGCCAGGATGGAAATATTCATTTCAAAAGTTTTTAAACCTGCCAAAAACTCCCAAAGGAAGTTTTGTTTCTGTTTTTGATTGGAGATATAGTTCGCCTGTTTCCAATTTATCTTTCGCAAAATCTCTCATCAGATTTTCAATAATGATTGATGAAAACCCAAGAGAATATGCATTAAAAATTAGAAAATGTTTTTTCTCATCTAAAAGTTGCAGAACAAGTTTTATCATCTCGTTAATATTATCTTCTAATTTCCATTTTTCTCCATTGGGTCCGTGTCCAAATGCAGGCGGGTCTAAAATTATTCCGTGATATTTGTTTCCGCGTTTCACTTCGCGTTTTACAAATTTGAGTGCATCTTCAACCACCCAGCGAATATCTTTCAATCCACTTAACTCCATATTTTCTTTCGCCCAACTCACAACTTGCCTGATGGAATCTAAATGAGTTACATTCGCTCCTGCAGCTTTAGCAGCGAGAGATGCAATACCTGTATAAGCAAAAAGATTTAAGAACTTTACATCTTCCACAATATCTTTTTTAAATGAGAGAGAAGATATTATTTCCTGAATAGAATTATAGATGTAATTCCAATTCACAGATTGTTCAGGAAAAATTCCAACGTGTTTGAACGATGTTAATGCCAAACGAAAAGAAATAGATTGCTTCGTCTCATTCGCAATGACATATTGCATATTCCAACGGTCGGGCATTTGTTTCAATTTTTTCCATTCTCCTGAATTGCTGTTTTTGGGAATGAACTTTATATGGGCTGTGCGTTCCCATTCCTGTTGCGAAAGTTTTTTATCCCACACTGCTTGTGGTTCGGGGCGAATTGTGATGTATTGACCGAATCGTTCTAGTTTTTCAAAATCACCGCAGTCAAGCAATTCGTAGTCATTCCAGTTTTTGGGAGAAAGTAAAATCATATAACAAAATTACAAGAAATTATTTTCTACTTTTGGCAATAAACATTCTTCTATGCAAAAGCATAATCCGCGTTCCTTCATCACATTAATTTCTGTTTTTTTCTTTTGGGGATTTGTAGCGGCAAGCAACGATATTCTTATTCCTGTTTTTAAAGAGAAATTGGATTTAGAACAATGGCAAAGCCAGATGATATCATTTACTTTTTATGTGGCATACACAGTTGGCTCATTGATTTATTTTTTTCTTTCAAAAGCAACAAGAGGAGATATTCTGAACAGGATTGGTTACAAAAACGGAATTGCTCTCGGGTTAATTATTTCTGCCATCGGAACTTTATTGTTTTATCCGGCGGCTCAAACATCTTCTTTCCTGTTGATGATTTCGGGATTGTTTATTGTCGGATTAGGTTTTTCGCTGCAACAAACTGCTGCTAATCCTCTTACTATTACGATTGGTGATCCACGAAAAGGTTCGCAACGTTTGAGTTTAGCAGGAGGAATCAATAACATTGGCACAACGATAGGCCCTATCCTTGTAAGTTTAGCAATTTTTGGTTCAATTATGGAAGGACAAAAATTAGAAAATCTGGAGTCAATAAAAACTCCATACCTGATTCTTGGAGCAGCATTCATAGTTGTTGCAATCATTTTCAAATTTTCTTCGTTGCCTAATCAAATTATTCTTGAAAAAGAAACGCAACCATCCGATACTTCTGATACAAATTTTTCTTCAAGGAAAAGTGCGTTGAGTTATCCTCAATTGTGGCTTGGTATGATAGGAATTTTTGTATATGTAGGTGTTGAAGTTTCAACTGCTTCCAACTTGCCCGAATTTATGCGCGTTCATCTAAATACACCAACTAATCAGGTTGCTCCTTTTGTTTCTCTGTTTTGGGCAAGTTTGATGATAGGACGATGGGTAAGTGCAGTTGGCGCTTTTGATATCCGCAAAGGAATAAAACAAATGTTGAATTTTCTATTGCCATATTGCGCCTTCGGAGTTTTTTTATTAGTGAATAAATTAGCGAGTCACGACATCACTCCCTTTTATGTTTATGCAATTATTATTATTATTATTATCATCGCAAATATTTTCAGCAAAGGAAATCCAGTACGACAATTAGTAATTTTTTCTTCCTGCGGAATAGTTTCATTATTAATTGGAATGTTTGCCGATGGAATGATAAGTGTGTATGCTTTCATCAGTGTAGGATTATTTTGTTCCACTTTGTGGCCATGCATTTTTACTCTTGCCATTGCAGGATTAGGAAAACATACTAATGAGGGGTCAAGTTTTTTGATTATGATGATTATGGGCGGAGGGTTCGTCAGTTTGCTACAGGGCTGGCTGGCAAAAAATAATTTACTCGGTATTCAATGGAGTTATCTGGTAGGAGTTGTATGTTTTGTATACCTTATATTTTACGGATGGAAAACAAAACAAATTCTTAAACAGCAAGGAATTGATTACAATAGTTCGGGTGAGAATATACATTAACGCATTAGGAAAAAATTTGCTACGTATCTTAGAAAAGGTTTGGTTGGTTTATTGTGTCTTTATTTTTTTTTGACAATACCTTGATAGATTAGAGTATTTCTCTCCCAAAAAACTCCATCAACATATCCCTGAATAGATTTATCTGATTCTGCAAGTTCAATTCTTTTCTCTGCCCAGAGAGCATATTCTTCATTCATTTCAATACCAAGAAAATTTCTATTTAATTTTTTAGCCACCACAGATGTTGTTCCAGAACCCAAAAAAGGATCAAATACAAGTCCGTCTTCAGGACAACTTGCTAAAATTAATTTTGCAATTATCTTTTCGGGTTTTTGAGTTGGATGATCAGTATTTTCTGGCATTGACCAATAAGGGATACTAATGTCATCCCAAAAGTTTGAAGGATAGGTTAATCTAAAATTGCCTTCCTTTGTTTCTTTCCAATCTTTAGGTTTGCCATTTTTACGATATGGAGCAATAACTTTTCTTTTCATTTTAACAGATTCTACATCAAAATAATAATCATTTTTATTCTTTACTCCAAACCAAATATCTTCCATTCCATTTTTCCAATTACTTAATGCGCCTCTTCCTTTTTCTCTTTGCCAAGTGATACGATTCAGAACAGTCAGGTTTTCTTCCATCACCTGTTGAAGAGCGGAAGTACTTTTCCAATCACCACATAAGTAAAGAGATCCGTTTTCTTTCAGTAATGCAACAACTTTTGGAAACCATAACTTTAAGTAATTCAGATATTTCTCCTGTGAAGACGATTTGAATAGGAAGCCATTAAAATTTTTATCTATATTGTAAGGAGGGTCAATAATAATCAAGTCGGCAATATTTTTTGGAAGAATATCCAATACATCAAATAAATTAGCACAAATAGTTTTATTGATAATTGATGAAAGAGTAACTTTTTCAAGTTGCTTCAATCTGACAAGTTTCTTAGAATATTTTTGCTTTTCCGCCTCATTGATTGTAAGAGTACGATTCCTTGCGGCTCTTTTCTTTTCTATTGTTTTATTCATGAGTTGTTCAACTTATTGCACTTAACGGTTTGTGGGTTGTCGCAGCAATGGCGGATTAAATGCTCGTCAATATCACATCCTTGTTACAAACGTACATAAAATTCTCAATTATATATAAACTGGATAAAAAATCAAAAAGAATTTTTAGAAGAAAGATAAAAAGTGGGCAAATACAAATGTGGCTTGCCGTAGATGGATTGAGCGGAAGTGTCTGTCGGGTGTGCAGTAGGTTGTTTTCACTTTGCAGTAGGGAGTTTCCTTTTTGCAGTAGCATTTCTCCAAAGTGCAGTAGCATTTCTCCAAAGTGCAGTAGCATTTCTCCAAAGTGCAGTAGCATTTCTCCAAAGTGCAGTAGCATTTCTCCAAAGTGCAGTAGCAT
>JAZDJJ010000020.1:0-10802 GCA_043804035.1 Bacteroidota bacterium | reverse complement strand
AAGATTTTTAAAAATAACAGATCTAAATAACGATAATATACAAGGGCTTTTGTCTAAAGACGACAAAGAAAAATTGGAGAAAGAAATAAAAGAAATAGAAAAAAATACAGTTACAATTTTTGATACTAATTCTATACTATGAACCTCGTAGAAATAAATAACCACTTCCCCACCAAATTAGATTGCAATGAACAACCATGTGGCAAGCCACAGGGAATTATCACATTAAAACTTTGTTACGTTCCAATATCTGTTTTCTATCTGGACCAAAGGAAATCATGTTCACTGGCACGTTGACTTTTTGTTCAATAAAGTGAATATAATTTTCTAATTCAGTAGGAATATTTTTGGTAGTGGATATTTTTTTTAAGTCCGATTTCCATCCCTTAAAATCTTTGTAAAGAGGAGTTAATGATTGTGTAATATTATACGGAAGAAAATCAATTTTTCTGTCTTCATAATTATAATGTGTGCAAACTTTTATCGTATCCAAATTTGAAAGCACATCTACTTTCATTATGATGAGTTTATTCACTCCGTTTATGGTAATGGCATATTTTAATAATGGAATATCAAGCCATCCACAACGTCTTGGTCTTCCTGTGGTAGAGCCAAATTCATTTCCATTTTTTTGGATCGCTTCACCGATTTCATCATTTAGTTCAGTGGGAAAAGGACCGCTGCCAACACGAGTGGAATATGCTTTAAAAATTCCGATAACATTTCCAATTCTGCTCGGAGGAATTCCCAATCCTATGCATGCGCCTGCACATATTGTATTGGAAGAAGTAACAAAAGGATATGTCCCAAAGTCAATATCCAGTAAAGAGCCCTGAGCTCCTTCTGCCAGAACAGTTTTATTGTTTAAAAATGCTTCGTTAATATAAATCTCACTATCTATCGCTTTCAATGTTCTGATTACTTCTATTCCTTCAAACCATTTTTCTTCCAACTCATTTAAGTTGTAAGGGAAATCATAAAGCGAAAGAATTTGTTTGTGTTTGGAAACAAGAAAATCATATTTCTTTTTAAATCCGGATGGTCCACCTTCGGCAGAAAATATATCGCCAATACGCAAACCATTTCTTCCTGTTTTATCTACATACGTTGGAGTAATTCCACGAAGTGTGGAACCAATTTTATTAGTCCCTTTTGCTGCTTCATTGGCGGCATCAAGCAAGCGGTGAGTAGGAAGAATAAGATGCGCTCTTCGGGAAAGGAACAAATGTGTTTTTACATTTACTCCTAATTTTTCGAGCATATCAATTTCTTGCGATAAAACAATAGGATCTATGACGACACCATTACCGATAATATTTACAATATGTTCATGAAAAATTCCCGAAGGAATGATATGTAATACATGTTTCTGATTGTTAAATTCAATGGTATGACCTGCATTTGGTCCACCTTGGAAACGAGCTACAATATCATACTTCGGAGCAATTACATCAACAATTTTTCCTTTGCCTTCATCACCCCATTGAAGTCCTAAAAGAACGTCTGCTTTCATTGTGAAAAAGATATAGGATTTACATAAAAAAAACAACTCTTGTATTTATCTGTGTTTCTTGGCGTCTTATCCATACTGGTTCTTTGCGGTAAAAAATATATTAACCGTAGAGTTTACAGAAAAATATACACAGAAAACCACAGAGTTTATATAAGTCCTAAATGTATTGAGGTATAAAAAATTAAGGTATAAACAAATTGATTTTTATACCTTAATCCTTATATCTTTTTATTTTAGTTCCCTGATTCCTGTGGCTTTTCGTTCTTGCGACTTTGTTTAATTTGCTGAATATCGTTACGCATAGTCATACATGTTTTTCTCAGAGTTTGCAAATGTTTGCGCACTCGCATTCCGGCAACATTGTTACCATTGTTAAATTTTTGGACATCTGTTTCCATGTCGGCAATGATTTTTTTGAGGTCTTCGTACTTTTGCATAATAAATAGGTTTTAGAATTTATCCCGTTGGATATTTGTTTTTCATTTTCACCAAGTAGTTCAACGGAATTATCCTACGTAGTGAAAGATTAAGATTTTGAAGTTAGCAAATATAAAAATAAATTTCTTTCATAAAATTATTCAATCTGAATTCAGATTTGAAATGAAACAAACGTACATAAAATTTTTAATAACACATAAACGGGAGAAAAATCAAAAATGATTTCATCTTAAAGAACAAACAGAATTATTAACTCTGTCATTTATGACGAAAAATAATTGTTTCATTGTTTCATTGTTTCATTGTTTTGTAATAATGGAATTCAATCTGCCTGTGCGTCACCTGTCTGCGTGGTCGCACAGGCAGACGCAGACAGGTATCTAACGGCTTTAGCCATAACTTTCAATTGGTATAGGGCAGTTCTAAAAATTGGTTTCGTCATTGCGACATGAAGCGAAGCGAAATGGAAGCAATCTCTAATCTGCCTGTGCCGAACACGGCAGACAAGTAGCAAGGACAGAGATTGCTTCGGGTTGCTTTAGGCAACTTTCGCAATGACGTTTATTTGTATTTTTAGAACTGCCCTTAATTATTCTATTGTTTAATTATTTCGGCAAGTTCAGGGCAACGTGTCGTAATGACGATAACCCGCCCTTAATCATAAAACAGCATCCTTTACAATTTCTTTATACACTTTTCTCCACCCTGTCCATTCTTTCCATTCGCTTAATGTTTCATTATGCCAAATGGTAATAAAAGTTCCATGTACAGATTTAACTTCACGAATAATTTCTTTTGTTCTTTTAATTGCTTCTTCCGGCGAAAGTTTCATGTATAAATTCAAAGTGGCATCCATAACCGCAAAAGGATGAATCCGAAGTTTTGTTTCTTCTTCTTTTTGTAAATCATAAAAATAAAACGACGAACATGTGCCTGCCCTAAAACCAATTTCATCAACATATCCATGCGAATAATCATCTGTGATTCCTGCGTCAATCAGATTTCTATAAGTGTCAGGAAATTTAAGCATCAGAAAATGCTGGCGGCTCTTGGTGATTTGCTTTTTGGCAATTGTGCTTAATCGTTTTTTTTCTATAATTATTTTTTCAGGAAATTTATTTGAAGCAAAAGAAGGATGTATACCAATATCATATTTGAGAGAGATACTTTGAATAAGAGATTGCATCATTTTGCTGCTGGCGGATAGATTTTTATCGTTCTTTGCCCAGTTGCCGAGCAGAAAAAAATAAATTGGATTCAAATTATATTTCAGATGAAGCGAAGATAAAAACAGATAAGTATCATAAGGGTCTTCCTTTTTTCGGATAGCATTTGTCCGGAGTTTTATGTCTGCTATTTTGAAACAAAGCAATGCCTTTACATAACTCCCCATCGTACGCAAAATTCCTTTTCCGAGATATGCGTAAGCATTGTCAATATCAATGGTTGGAATGAAATTGTATTTTATTTCAGGAAATTTGAAACCGGGGAATTTTTCAAGAATATTTTTTTTAATATGTTGCGCCCAAATATTTACAATGGGTTTTTGTAAAAATTCATTTTGAAATGACAAAGATTGTTTGGCGGAGAATCTGCCATATTCATCGGGAGTAAATGGAAGATACTCTTCGTAACGGCTTACTAAAAAAAAACTTGCTGCAAAAGGATCATAAGGAAGAGAGGAATTTTCTGTTTGAAAAAATATTTTTATTCCGTTCCAATCAGAAACTTTTAGATTTTGTTTTTTAATTTCTGTCTCTAAAAGAAATTCTTCTTTTCTGTCAGGATGGTTTGCAGAACGGAAAAAGAGTTCATCAGAAACAGGTTGTTGTCCGTAACTTATTTTAGCACCTCCAAAGTTTTTGAATGCTTCTATGTCAGAAATAATTTTAAAATCAGTAACAAGAATGTCTTTGAATATAAGATTGAAAATATACCGAATACGATTGGTGATTCTTGGTGAATAAATTAGCAGCATGGTTCCAGAAATGATTATGATTTAGAAAAAATTTTCACAAGTTTTTTGCAGATAAATTCAGAAGCATGTCCATCACCAAAAATCTGAGGGAAAGATATTTTTTTTCTATTATTGAAATAACGAAATGCTCCCTCTATCTTTTTTTCATTTGTATCAGTAATTTTTGCAGAGCCACATTCAACTAATTCTATCCATTCGGTTTCTGAACGAAGAATGATGCATGGTTTTTTGAAGAAGAACGCTTCTTTTTGTACACCACCGGAATCGGTAAATATCATTTTGCAATTTTTTTCCAGCACCATCATTTCAAAAAAAGAAACAGGCGGAAGCAGATAAAACATATTATTATTTTTCACCGCAGCAAAAACTTCTTCGGATAAATTTTTTTTCATTGCTTTTGAAGTGCGCGGATGTAATGGCAGTACAATATTTATTTTTTTCTCCAGAGAAATTTTATTTAATGAATGAAAGATGGATGTTAGCCGTTCAGAATTATCGGTATTGTTATTACGGTGAATGGTTGCGAGGATAAATTCATTTTCTTTCAAACCGTATTTTCTAAAAATGTCAGATTTTTTTTCTGCGATACAAGAAAAATAAAGTGTGTTATCATACATCACATCTCCGCAATGATAAATTTTAGAATTATCAACGTGATAAGGCGGAAAATTATTTTCAGAAAATCCTTCCTTGATTAAATTCCGAACACCTGTTTTTGTAGGTGAAAAAAGTAAAGTGGAGCAATGGTCGCAAACAATTCGGTTTATTTCTTCGGGCATAGTTTTGTTGAACGAACGCAATCCGGCTTCTATATGCACAACAGGAATATGAATTTTTACAGAGGCAATAGCACCTGCGAGTGTGGAGTTGGTGTCTCCGTACAAAATCACACAATCAGGTTTTTCTTTCGTCAGCACTTCTTCTATTTTTTCAATCATTGTTCCTGTTTGTTTCCCGTGAGTATCCGAACCAATATTCAAATTATATTTTGGTTTCGGGATTTCCATTTCTTTAAAAAACACTTCTGACATATTATCATCATAATGTTGTCCTGTATGAACAAGTGTTTCTTTGATTTCTTTGGAAAATTTTTTGCGAATAGCACGGCTCAGAGCTGCTGCTTTAACAAACTGCGGACGTGCTCCTATAATGGTGAGAATTTTTATCATTTTACTATTTTCAAACTTCCTGACCTATCCATATAAAATGAGCGCATAGATTCGTAAAGAAAGATAATCACTTCAATTGATTTAGGGAACTACTATCTATTTCTGTTCGGTATACTAATAATAATTATTTTATTCAAACGCACTTATTCCAGTTATATCATAACCTGTGATGAGCAGATGAATGTCGTGAGTGCCTTCATAAGTGATGACAGATTCCATGTTCATCATGTGTCGCATAATAGAATATTCTCCTGTGATTCCCATTGCGCCAAGTATTTGTCGTGCTTCTCGTGCAGTTTGAATTGCCATAAAAACATTGTTGCGTTTTACCATTGAAATTTGCTGTGGCGTTGCTCTATTTTCATTTTTCAAAACACCAAGCCGCCAGCACATAAGTTGTGCCTTTGTAATTTCAGTAATCATTTCAGCTAATTTTTTCTGAGTAAGTTGAAATGAGGCAATTGGTTTGCCAAATTGTATTCTCTCTTTGGAATAACGAAGTGCTGAATCGTAACAGTCCTGTGCAACTCCGATTGCGCCCCATGCAATTCCGTAGCGAGCAGAGTTAAGACAATTGAGTGGTCCTTTCAATCCTTTCACTCCGGGCAAAATATTTTCTTTCGGAACTTTTACATTATCAAAAACCAATTCGCCAGTGGCGCTAGTGCGAAGCGACCATTTGTTGTGTGTCTCGGGAGTAGAGAATCCTTTCATTCCACGTTCTACAATTAGTCCGTAAATTTCTTTCTCTTCATTTTTTGCCCATACTATAGCAATGTCGGCAAATGGTGCGTTTGAAATCCACATCTTGGCTCCATTCAAAATCACATGGTCCCCTTTATCTTTAAAGTTGGTGACCATTCCCAAAGGATTGGAACCGTAATCGGGTTCGGTAAGCCCGAAGCATCCCATGATTTCTCCTTTGGCAAGAAGTGGTAAATATTTTTTCTTTTGTTCTTCGCTGCCGAAAGTATAAATCGGAAACATCACCAGTGAGCCCTGCACCGATGCAGTAGAGCGAATTCCTGAATCTCCACGTTCTAATTCCTGCATCATCAGTCCATAAGAAGTATAATCTAATCCAGCACCACCATATTGAGGAGGAATAAACGGACCAAAGACACCAATATCTCCAAGTCCTTTGATGAGATGTTTTGGAAATTCGGCGCGCTGTGCGTATTCTTCAATTATAGGTGAAATCTCTTTTTTAACCCATGCACGTGTGGACTCGCGAACAAGTTTGTGCTCTTCGGTAAGCAATTCGTCCACCTGAAAATAATCATGATACTGAAAATTATCTGTTACTGCCATAAGACAAAAAAATATTCCTTTTAGGAAAATTGTAAATCAAAAATTCATTTTTATCTATGAATATGTAAGAAGAATATTTGTAGCCCATACGGGAATCGAACCCGTGTTTCAAGAATGAAAATCTTGCGTCCTAACCCCTAGACGAATGGGCCAAATAACAAATGACGGATGATAAATTGGGTTGCAAAATTAAAATTTTTTTATTATATCTGATCAGAGTCGGACTGAAAGCGAAAGCCGAGACGTTTGCCTGTTTTAATACACATATTCTGACTGACTTCTATCATTTCCATTACGCTCACTTCTTTCACTTCATCAAAAGGTGGAGAAAAGAGATCAAAATCAAGAGCATATATAATAGATGAATCTACAATATCTTTTAGCGCTTGTTTATCCATCTTTGCATTGACAAAATCATTGTATAAAAAACCAAGTTGCCGTTTTCCTTCCACAAAATAATGAAGTTCATTATTGACGAATATACGTGCAATCATGTATCCAATATCTGTTACACGGTTGTATTTAAAAGAATCAGCAAGAAAATTATATACATTAATCATTCCGCAGAAAGAACGAAAGGTCTTTTCACGAATGTATGGGGTTTTCCATATCCGATGACTTTTATCAAACTCAAAAACATTAGTGTGCATATAAAAAATTAAAATATCGCCTGCTACCCTGAGTTCAATTTCATAAGGTCCTTTGTCATTATAATCAATAACAATCCGCTTGTCAATTTTTAGAGCATTATCTTTTAGTTCTGTTACGGTTTCTTTTACCACTTCTTTCAATTCTTCAAATACCTTGATTGTTTTATAAAAAACTTCTTGTTTAATAGACGATTTTTCTTTCAGGAGTTTAAAAATAATATCGTTTGAAGATAATTTTTTCATTTGTTACCGAAAATTAAAAATAAAGTTAATATATTTTCTATACATCAAAATTTAGTTTTACTCCCAACGTAGACAAGCCAGAACCGTTCGTTATTGATTATTGACTATTGATTATTCATAAATCGTAATTCGTTGTTGAGAATTGTGCATTGTTAATTTGGTATAGATTTTTAGATTGCTTCAGTCGTTCCTCCTTCGCAATGACGTTTAAATTGAGCGTCATTGCGAACCATGAGGAACGAAATGGGAAGCAATCCCTATACTTATTTAACAATACCGAGAATTGATTATTGATTATTGGGCAGTTCTAAAAATACAAATAAACGTCATTGCGAGGCATAATAAAATCAACAAAAGATGAACCGAGTGTGGTTCATCAGTAGTAGGGTTGCTTTAAGCAACCCGAAGCAATCTTTGTCCCTGCTATTTGGTTACTGAGCTTGCCGAAGTAAGAGATTGCTTCCATTTCGCTTCGCTTATTTCGGCAAGCTCAATACGAGTCATGTCGCAATGACGAAACCAATTTTTGGGACTGCCCATAAATGTTATGCTACTTTTAATCTGTTCAACTTACTGCGCGAAAGTTTCCTCTTTGCATATTCCAAAGTAATATGAAATTCTTTTGTTTCCTTTTCGGAAGGCATTTCAAACATTGCATCGGTCATAATGCCTTCACAGAGAGAACGAAGTCCACGTGCGCCGAGTTTAAAATCAACGGCTTTCTCTACGATAAAATCAAGAACTTCATTGTCAAAAGAAAGTTTTACACCATCCATTTCAAACAGTTTGATGTACTGTTTAGTGAGTGCATTTTTTGGTTCGGTAAGAATTTTCCTGAGTGTTTCTTTATCTAATGGGTTGAGATACGAAATAACAGGCAATCGTCCGATTAGTTCCGGTATAAGCCCAAAGGTTTTCAAATCAGGGGGAGCAATGTATTGGAGCAAATTTGACCTGTCAATATCATCAAAATCTCTTGAGGCGGTATATCCGAGTGATTGTGGCTGAATCCTTCTGGCAACAATTTTTTCTATACTGTTAAATGCTCCACCGCAAATAAAAAGAATATTGGAAGTATCAATCTGTATCATTTTCTGTTCGGGATGTTTTCGTCCTCCCTGCGGAGGAACATTCACTACTGAACCTTCCAGTAGTTTGAGCAATCCTTGTTGAACTCCTTCGCCCGATACATCACGGGTAATACTTGGATTATCGCCTTTACGGGAAATTTTATCTATCTCATCAATAAAAACAATTCCGTGTTCAGTTGCTGCTACATCATAATTAGCAACTTGCAGGAGCCGAGAAAGAATACTTTCCACATCTTCACCCACATATCCAGCTTCGGTAAGCACAGTTGCATCGGCAATGCAAAAAGGAACATTCAAAATTTTTGCAATAGTTCTTGCCAAAAGTGTTTTCCCTGTTCCTGTTTCTCCAACAAGAATAATATTTGATTTTTCTATTTCAATCTCTTCGGCTTTTGCTATTGGAGTACGTTTTGACTTTTGTGAAATTCTTTTGTAATGATTATATACGGCAACCGACAAAATCTTTTTTGCTTCATCTTGCCCTATTACATATTCATCAAGATGTTTTTTTATTTCTAATGGCTTGATAAGGGTTACAGAAAAATGTGCTGTTTTGCTTCCTTTTGTTTTCAATTCCTGCTTTACAATAATATGTGCTTGCTCCACACAGTGATCGCAAATATGTCCGTCAAAACCCGAAACCATTACATTTATATCCTGTTGGTCGCGTCCACAAAACGAACATTTTACATTTTGTTTTGTTGCCATTTTAATTATTATTTTTTGCGAATAAGAATCTCATCAATCATTCCATAATCCTTTGCTTCTTGTGCTGTCATCCAGTAATCGCGATCTCCATCTTTGTAGACCTTATCGTATTCTTGTCCTGAATGTTTTGCTATAATTTCATAAAGTTCTTTTTTTAATTTCTGAATTTCACGCGCTGTAATTTCTATATCAGATGCTTGTCCTTCTGCGCCTCCCATTGGTTGATGAATCATCATGCGGGCGTGAGGAAGAGCGCTGCGTCTTGCCGGTGTTCCTGCACACATAATTACCGCACCCATAGATGCCGCCATACCCGTACAAATAGTTGCCACCTTAGGCGAAATGTATTGCATGGTATCATAAATTCCGAGACCAGCATAAACAGATCCTCCCGGGGTGTTGAGATAAATTTGAATATCTTTTTTTGCATCTACTGATTCCAAAAAAAGTAATTGTGCCTGAATGATATTGGCAACATAATCGTTGATGGGAACACCAAGAAAAATAATTCTGTCCATCATCAAACGCGAGAACACATCCATAGTGGCTATATTCAACTGACGTTCTTCTATGATGGTGGGTGAAATATAATGCTCACCACGTATTGCCTTATTATGTATGGAAACATATTGGTCGTAAGACAAACTGCCGATGCCATGATGACCAATGGCATATTTGCGGAATTCTTTTTCGTTAAACATATTTTTAATTGTTGAATTTAAGTTTGAAGTGCGATAAATTTAGAAAAAATTCATTAATGTCTTATATTTTAGATTTTAGATTTGAGATTTTTAAAAATTCTTCGTAAGAAATTTCTTTCTTCTCAAGTGTGAAAGTTTTTTTTAAAAAAACAATCAGTTTTTGATTATCTAAATAATCATAAATATTATTCATTCGCTTTTCGTCTTTCATAATGTCCATCATAGCGTCTTTTATATTCTTATCAGTTGCATCGGGGTGTCCATATCTTTCAAAATTCGTTTTCGCAACATTTATTATAAAATTTTTCATTTCTTCATCTGTTACAACAAGATTATAAATTTTCTGAATATTATTTCTAATCAATTGCCATTTGAATATATCCGAATATAAATGAAATTCTTTATCTATTTGTTCGTAAGTAAATTTTTTTTTACTGCTGATTACCAAATATTTTTTTATAAAATCTTCGGGCAAAGGCGGATTCAGTTTTTCAAGCAGAGTCATTTTTACATTGTGCATGAATATATTGTCACCGGCGTTTGCGTATTTCAATAAAAGTTCTTCTTTTATTCTGTTTCTGAATTCTTCTATACCGTTCACTTTGTTTATGGTATAAACTTTATCAAATAATTCCTGATTGAGTTCGGCAGGCATAGTGCGACTAATGTTACAAACATGAAATTGAAGAATAAGATTTTTTAGTTTTTCTTTATCTAGTTCAAGTATTTCAAAAAAAGCATCTTCAGAAAGATTATCTAATATTATTTTATCTTCTTTTTTTAAGCCGATAAGTTTATTTTTATTTCCGATATTTTGTATTTTTTCAGGAGTGATGAATATGTTTTTAAAAAATCCACCCGGAACTATTATACCCTCACTATTCACTTCAACAATATCGCCCGATATAGTATCTTTTTCCTCAGAAACTTCGGGACTAATTATTTGACCAAACTTTCTGCAGAAATAATCTTCATGCTCTTTAATGAAAACATCATCAAT
>JAZDJJ010000019.1:0-5689 GCA_043804035.1 Bacteroidota bacterium | reverse complement strand
ATAAATAGGAATTTTTCCGCTACGAAGTTTTTTAATTTTTTCTTTGTCAATGTCAATGCAAATAACATTGTTGCCTGTTTCAGCAAAGCAGGTGCCCGTTACGAGCCCTACATATCCTGTTCCTATTACTGCAATATTCATTTGATTGGTTGATTATGAATTGTAATTTTTTAAAATTATAAATTATGATTAGCAAAATTCCAAAACAGATTCAGAAATATATTTCAATGTTTCTTCATCCAACTCCGTATGCATCGGTAGTGATATCACCGAAGCACAGAGTTTATCTGTTACGGGATATTTTTTGTTTTGGTTTTTTTCATTACGATATGCTTTCTGAGAATGAAGTGGCATAGGATAATAAATCATTGCTGGAATTTCTTTTGATGCAAGATGTTCTTTGAGTTTATCTCTGTCCACTCCGTTTAATGTCAGAGTGTATTGATGAAAAACGTGAGAAGATTTTTTTGCGTGTGTAGGAATTTTTATTTTCACATTTCTTCCGAACGCTTTGTCATAATAGGATGCAACTTTATTTCGCGCAGATGTGTATTTGTCAAGATGTTTTAATTTCACTTTAAGAATTGCCGCTTGTATGGAATCCAATCGTGAATTCATTCCGAGTATTTCATAATAATATTGTGCACTCTGTCCATGATTGACTATCATTCGGCATCTTTTCGCAAGTTCATCATCGTTTGTGTAAAGCGCACCGCCATCACCGTAGCATCCAAGATTTTTGGAAGGAAAAAATGAAGTCGTTCCAATGTTTCCAATCGTTCCTGCTTTCTTTTTTGTTCCGTCAGAAAAAATATAGTCGGCACCAATTGCTTGTGCTGTATCTTCAATTACGAATAAATTATTTTTCTTTGCGAGAGCGAGAAGCGGTTCCATATCTGCGCATTGTCCGAAAAGATGAACGGGAATAATTGCTTTTGTCTTCGGAGTAATTGCTTTTTCAATTTCATTAACATCAATATTAAATGTATTGAAATCTACATCAACAAGAACAGGGACAAGACCGAGGAAAGCAATTGACTCAACTGTTGCGGCAAAAGTAAAATTGGTCGTGATGATTTCATCGCCTCTTTGTAATCCAAGAGACATCATCGCAATTTGCAAAGCATCAGTTCCATTGGCGCATGGAATTACGTGCTTCACAGCAAGATATTTTTCCATGTCCGATTGAAATTCTTTTACAGCAGAACCGTTAATAAACTGTGAAGAAAAAATGACTTCTTTAATAGCAGAGTCAATTTCGTTTTTGATATTTTCATACTGGCTAACGAGATCAACCATTTGAATTTTTCTGTTTACTTTTATCATTTTAATAATTATTTATCGTAAATGCGAATGTATAAATTACAAATGAATCTAACTCATAAAATATTTTTATCTGTTGTTGGTTGTTTGCTGTCTGTTATTTTTTCTTCGCAAGCACAGGTTAATGTAAAAGATTCATCTCTCTTTATTCCGCTGATTAAATTTTCATACGCCTTTCAATTGCCGGGCGGGAACCTTGAAAAACGATTTGGAAATAATTCCAATATAGGAATTGATTTTTCGGTAAAGATGAAAAAAAATATTTTAATCGGTGCAGGATGGCATTATATTTTTGGTAACCAGATAAAAGAAAATGTTTTAGACAGCATCAGCACAGGGTCAGGGTTCAGCAATGACGGATTTATTATTGATCAGAACGGAGGACCTGCATATATTCGGATTTTTGAAAGAGGATTTACTGCATCAGTTTTTTTTGGAAAAATATTTCCTGTTGCCGGTTCAAATCCTAATTCAGGTATTATGATTTACGGAGGACCGGCATTTTTGCAGCACAAAATTAAAATTGATGATATAGGACATCAATCACCGCAATTAACAGATAATTACAAAAAAGGATATGACCGCCTTACGAATGGGTTCGGACTACATGAATTTTTGGGATATGTTTGTATCAGTAACAAACGTATGATAAATTTCTATGGAGGATTTGAATTTTATCAGACATTTACACAAAGCCGCAGAAGTTTTGATTTTGATTTAATGAAACGAGATACAGACAAACGAACAGATTTTCTTTTCGGTGTGAGAGTAGGATGGATTTTGCCACTTTACAAAAAAGTCCCACAGCAATATTATTATTACTAAATACTTAAATGATATTTCTTTATCAAATTGCAATTCGTCTTTTTCTTGCGGGAACTTTCTTTGCAAGTTTCTTTAACAGAAAAGCGCGACTTTGGATTGACGGCAGAAAAAATATTTTTAAACGCCTCGTTCTTTTGTTTCCCGTTTCAAATGGAGAGAGGAAAGAAGAGGAGCAGATAATTTGGTTTCATTGCTCTTCGCTCGGTGAATTTGAACAAGCACGCCCGTTGATTGAAAAAATTAAGAATCAAAAAATAAAAAATAAGATACTGATTACATTTTTTTCTCCGTCAGGATACGAGGTTCGAAAAAATTACGAAGGTGCTGATTACATTTTCTATCTTCCGCTTGATACAAAAACGAATGCACAAAAATTTATTTCTTTGTTAAAACCTGCCGCCGCATTCTTTATCAAATATGATTTCTGGTACAATTATCTGAATGAACTTCATCAGCAAAAAATTCCGACATATCTTATTTCTGCAAATTTCCGACAGGAACAATTTAATGGCTTGTATGGAAACTTTCTGAATAAAGTGTTATTATTTTTCACGCATATTTTTGTACAAAATGAATCATCGCAAAAAATATTAAATGCAGAAGGATTTTTAAATGTTACTATCAGCGGTGATTTGCGTTACGACCGCGTTTCGGATACCATAACTAATCCGAAACAATTCCCGCTCATTGAGCAATTCAAAGGAAGTAGCAAATTGATTGTTGCCGGAAGTACGTGGGAAAAAGATGAAAAGATTATAGGCAAATTGCAGATTGCAAATTGCAAATTGATTATTGCTCCGCACGAAATAGGGGAAAGTGATATCCGAAGAGTACTTGCTCAATTTCCTGATAGATGCATTAGATATTCTGAGTTGAGTAAAGAAAATTTTCAAACAATAAATGTTCTTGTGATTGATAACATTGGTATGCTTTCATCTTTATATCAATATGCTGATATTGCGTACATTGGCGGTGGATTTGGAAGTGGAATTCATAATATTCTGGAAGCAGTGGCTTTTGGAGTTCCTGTAATTTTTGGTCCCAATCATCATAAATTTCCTGAAGCAAATGAACTAATTGAATTGGGTGGAGCGTTTATCATTTCGGATATTGAAAAATGTAATAAAGTGGTGGACTTACTTTTTTCTGATGATAAAATTTTGAAGATGGCTTCTTTTGTTTGTAAAAAATTTGTGAAAGAAAAGAGAGGAGTGGTTGAAAAAATTGTTTCTTCTCTTCTGAAAATAACTTAATTGAAAAATTATTTTTTTATGAAAAACATGATACTTTCTATGTCTAAAACAATTCATCCTTCGCTTTTCTCTTTCATATCTTTTCTACTTATGCGATGAGAACATTTTTCTGAGAAATGATTCTTCTTTATTGTTTTTAAAAAATACTTCTTTGCTAACATGCCGAATATCTTCAATAGTGTAAAAAGCATCAGGGTGATGCTGGCGAATAATCTTTGATACTTCATAAATGTCTTTTCGTTTTACAATAGTGATAACAATTTTTATGGGACCTCTTGTCCCTCGCGCATCAATAATTGTGGCTCCGTAGTTTGTCTGATTCAAATGCAGAATAAGTTCAGCACAGTTCTCATTAGTAAATACGCGAATGATTTGCATACCGATGGCAATTCTATTTTCAATAATCAATCCAATGTAAGTGCCAAAAGCAAAACCTCCTGCCCATGCAAAATAACAAACAACATTATTAAGATTTTGCATCAACTGGCTTATTACAATTATCCATACCAATACTTCAAAAAATCCAAGAACAGGAGCAAGTTTTTTCAGTCCTCTTACAATGAAGATGTGGCGGATAGTACCAAGCGTAACATCAAAAATACGTGATGAGAAAATAATTAACGGAAGAATTATCCAGTTGTAATAATCAAAAGAAGTCATACGAAAAAAATACGAAGATAAAAGTATAAAGAACATCCAATAGTTATAGATTCGTAAGAATAAATTCCGTTAGCATATTGTAAAGATGCAGTCGTGCATTATCTCCGTAAATGCTGTGGTTTCTATCAGGGTAAGCAAAAAATGTAAACTGCTTATTTTCTTTTATCAGTGCATTAACAAACTCCATAGAATTTTGAAAATGAACATTATCGTCAGCTGTTCCATGCACGAGCAAAAACTTTCCTTTTAGTTTATCGGCATAAAACACAGGAGCATTTTCGTCATAACCATTTGCATTGTTCTGAGGCAAGTCCATATATCGCTCTGTGTAAATGTTATCGTAATAGCGCCAGTTAGTAACGGGAGCAACTGCCATCGCCATCTTAAAATAATCAGCACCTTTTGTAATGCAAAGCGAAGACATATATCCACCATAACTCCATCCCCAAATGCCGATGCGGTTTTTATCTACGAATGAAAGAGAACCAAGATGTTTTGCAGTTTCAATTTGATCTTCTACTTCTAATTTTCCGAGTTGCCTGTAAGTACATTTTCTAAAAGATGCACCACGATTTCCAGTGCCGCTATTATCCACCGAAACGACAATGTATCCTTTCTGACAAAGCATTTGATACCACATAAAATCTCTGTCCCATGAATTATTAACTGTATTGGAACCTGGTCCGCCATAAACAAACATAAGGACAGGATACCGAGTGTTTTTTGTTTTTAAATTCAACACTCCGCTTTCTACAGGTTTCATCATCCATCCATTAAGTTCAATTTCTTTTGATGTTTTGAATTTGAAAAATTCTTTTTTAGCAAGTTGATAATTAGATAATGTGATAGAAAGAGTGGCATTATTTTCCATATCTCTTATCCGCGTTCCATCGGAAGTATGAAGAGAAATTATCGGAGGACTATTGGCATCCGAACGAGTAAGTATATAGTAAGTAAGTGTGGAATTAAATTGCGCATCTTCGGTGCCGGTAAAAGAAGTGAGTTTCTTTTTATGAGTTCCGTCTATGAGGATAGAATACAAATTTTTATCAGTGGAAGAAATTTCTGATGAAGTATAAAAAATAGTTTGTGTTTTTTCATCATATACATTCAACCCATCCACATCCCAGTTGCCTTTTGTAATCTGACGAATCGGTTTACCACTTATGTCATATAGATATAAATGATTGTATCCGTCTTTGTCGCTGCTCCATATAAATTCATTTCCATTATTGAGAAACAACAGGTTATCAAAAATTTCAATGTATGTATTGTTTGTTTCTGTGAGAATAGTTTTTGTTTTTCCTGTGGATGCATTCGCGAGTAAAAGGTCAAGTTTATTTTGCAACCGATTCATCAGTTGAATGGAGAGAATATCAGGATTAGTTGTCCACTTGATTCTTGGAATATATTCATAAGAATTTCCTAAATCGGCAGAAATAGTTTTTTGAGTTGTAACATCATAAAAGTAAATAGCAACCTTTGAATTTTCTTCACCCGCTTTTGGGTATTTGAATTTGTATTCCGTAGGATAGAGTGTGCCGTATTTGTTCATAGAAAATTCTTTCACATTAGATTCATCAAAACGATAGAACGCAATCTTGCTTCCATCAGGCGACCAGAACCAC
>JAZDJJ010000018.1:0-13077 GCA_043804035.1 Bacteroidota bacterium | reverse complement strand
AACCAAACAGGAAAACATAAATCCGAAATCTGAAAACAAATTCAAATTACAAATAAAAAATGTCAGAAAAAAAGCAGTTCCAAATATCATTTTTTTAGTGTTATATGTTGAAATTATTGAAAGTTGAAAGTGTCTTTTTTACCTGCCTGCGGCAGGCAGGTAGGAGAAATAAAAATATTCTGCCAAAAAATGTCAGAAGTTAAAATGTTAGACACTAACAGACAGTAATCAACAGACAAAATTTTTATGCCACAACAATTTTAGGAGCAGCCATTAGAATTTCCTGACTTGCAAACTCAGAATACTGTTCAAAGTTTTTAACAAATGCTTCCGCAAGATAATTTGCTTTTATATCGTAAGCATTCTTGTCTTTCCATGTATTCCGTGGGTTCAAAATTTCTGTTGGAACATTAGGACAAAAAGTTGGATATGAAATACCAAATACCGGATGTTGAGCAAATTTTACGTTGTCCAATTCACCGTTAATTGCAGCGGTTATGATGGCACGGGTATTGGGTAAGGAAATTCTTTTTCCAACGCCATAAGGTCCGCCAGACCATCCTGTGTTGATAAGCCATACATTTATTCCGGGTTGTTCTTTTAATTTTTTTCCAAGCAACTCAGCATATCTTGTCGGATGAAGAGGAAGAAATGCTTTTCCGAAACAGGCAGAGAATGTTAATTGCGGTTCTATTATTCCCATTTCAGTGCCTGCTACTTTAGCAGTGTATCCCGAAATGAAATGATACATTGCATGTGCTACATCAAGTTTAGAAACAGGAGGAAGTACGCCATAAGCATCGCAGGTAAGAAAGAAAATATTTTTTGGAATTTTTCCGATAGATGGGTCTGCTGCATTGTCAATAAAATAAATCGGATAAGCAACGCGAGTATTTTCTGTCTTGGCAATGTTAGAGTAATCAACTGTGGTAGTGCCAGAATAGAAATTAGTATTTTCTATCAGAGCACCCGAACGGATGGCATGAAATATTTGTGGTTCATTTTTTTCAGAGAGGTTTACGCATTTTGCATAACATCCTCCTTCAAAATTAAAAATAGAATCTTCTGCCCATCCGTGTTCATCATCTCCAATTAATTTTCTATTCGGATCGGCTGACAAAGTAGTTTTTCCTGTTCCTGAGAGTCCGAAGAAAATTGCAGTATCTCCTTTGCTGCCAATATTGGCTGAACAATGCATAGAGAGAATACCTTTTTCATGCGGAAGAAAATAATTAAGTAGAGTGAAAACACCTTTTTTTATTTCACCTGTATATCCGCTGCCTCCTATAAGAATTATTTTTTTAGAAAAATTCAGGATGGAAAAATTATGCTGACGTGTTCCATCAATTTTAGCATCTGCCCGAAAGCCGGGTGCATTTAGTATAGTCCATTCAGGAGAGAATTCAGAAATTTCATCTTTGGATGGGCGAATAAAAAGATTATGAGCAAACAAATTTGACCATGGCAATTCAGTTACTACTCTTATTGCAAGACGATATTTAGGGTCAGCACAGACAAAACAATCACGAGCATAAATTTTTTTCCCTGAAAAATATTT
Source organism: Bacteroidota bacterium (assembly GCA_043804035.1). Classification (GTDB taxonomy): domain Bacteria; phylum Bacteroidota; class Bacteroidia; order Palsa-948; family Palsa-948; genus JAZDJJ01. The sequence continues at coordinate 11,519 of JAZDJJ010000018.1, read as the reverse complement.
TATCACCTTATCATACAATACATCAAATTTTTGTGAATCAATTTTGAAATTAACATCACCCCACCAGATTATATCTTTTGTTTTATCATCCAGAACAGTGAATTTATCTTTTGGTGCCCGTCCGGTAAATTCGCCAGTATCTACCGCCAATGCACCTGTGTCGGTTAATACACCTTGACCAAGAGCAACCGTTTCTTTGATAAGTTCATCAGAAGAAAGATTCCAAAGTGCTGTTGAAGAAGTAAGTCCAATTTTTTTGAGCCATAGATTTTGTTTGTTCATAATTTTTGGTTTTAGATAATGTATGCAATGCTGAATTTAAGTTTGAAAGGCAACAAATTTAGAAAAGATTTCATTAGGAATGAGCAAACATGATTTTTTTGTAGGTCTATTATTATAGCGATTCTGAATCTTATAGATATGTTTGAAAATATCAAAATTATATTTACTTTCTTTTTGCTTCATTCGCTGTTCTTTTATCTTGAAAATTAAATACTTTTGCTTTACGATTAAATAATCAATTTTCAATTTTAAATAATCAATTCTCAATTGTTCGCAGAAATCATTTCCATTGGTGATGAAATTCTTATAGGGCAAATCGCCAACACGAATGCTGCATGGATGGCTCAGCAGTTGAATATGATAGGTATTCCTGTCAGACAATTAACAACGGTTGGAGATAATAAAAAAGATATTTTAAAATCTTTTTCTTCTGCAAAACAAAGAGCCGATATTATTTTAATCACCGGAGGATTAGGACCAACTAATGATGATATTACTAAATCGGTTCTCTGTGATTTTTTTCATGCAAAACTTATTTTTAATTCAAAGTGTTTTGAAAATGTAAAACATCAATTTCAAATACGCGGAACGATAATGCTTCCGGAAAATATTCATCAGGCAGAAGTGCTGGAAAACTGCACACCCATTCACAACATGCACGGAACAGCACCTGGAATGTGGATTGGAATTTTTAAAAACAAAATCTTTGTTGCACTGCCCGGAGTTCCTTATGAAATGAAAGCAATGATGCAAGATTTTATTATTCCCGAACTCAAAAAAAGATTTCATTCACAAGTTATTCTTCACAAAACAATTCTCACGCAAGGGACAGGTGAAACATTCATTGCCAAAAAAATCAAACACTGGGAAAACTCTCTTGCTGCTCATGGAATTAAACTCGCTTATCTTCCCTCTCCGGGAATAGTAAAACTACGGCTTAGTGTTTTAGGAACTGATGAAATAAAACTATCTGAAACGATAAATAAAAAAATAGAAGAATTGATTCCATTGCTTGGCGATTATTTTTTTGGAATTGAAGAGTATGGAAAAGAACCGCTGACTATAGAAAAAATAATTTGCAAAATGCTAAACGATAGAAAGCAAACTCTTGCTGTTGCCGAAAGTTGTACTGGCGGATACATCGGGCATTTAATCACTTCCATTCCGGGAAGTTCTGATTATTTCAAAGGAGGAATCATTGCTTACTCTAACGAAATAAAAACTTCCATTCTCGGTGTAGATAAAAATACACTGATGGCAAAAGGAGTTGTGAGCAAAGAAGTTGCTGAACTTATGGCAACAGGAGTGCGAAAAAAAATGCACAGCGATTTTGGAATTGCAACAACAGGCATTGCCGGTCCAACTGGCGGAACATCAAAAAAACCAATAGGCACAGTATGGATTGCTGTGTCCTCTTCTGAAAAAATTATCGCCGAAAAATTTAATTTCGGGAACGACCGCGAAAGAAACATTCGCAAAACAGCACTGGCTGCATTTAGCATGCTGAGAAAATTATTGGTAAATAGTTATATACCAAATGAAAGTGAGTCACTCTAATAGTGGTTCAAAGATGCAAAAAAGGTTGCATTAGTTACTTGAATTTAGGTTTTAATCCACTAACGTTTTGCGCATTTGTATTGTTGCCGATTTACGAAGTACAAAACGGCTGAGTGTATGTGCCGTAAGGGATTGCGTAGCATTTTCCTGTCCACCGTCACAAAATTTGATGCGGGGCAGAATGCTTGAATTACCACTGAACCCCTTATGGCATATACACTTTGTTGTGTTTAGTTATTCTTTTTTTAACTCAATTTCACAATTATTTCCTTTAAGGATAAGAATATCATTCAAAACTTGATAGGTTGTAATTAATCCAATAGTTTTTATTATATTTTCGTCAAAATCACTATTGCAACATAACTTTGTCACCCCATAAAATTCAATATTAATATCCCCTAACCTAAGGATGGTATTTTGTATTTTCCTTCACCATCATTAATTCCTAAATTTAAAACTATTACAGAGTCATTTTGAAAAATTAATTTATATGCGTTATCATTTGAAATAGGATTCCCATGATAATTTTTATTTGGAGTTTTTGATCTATCTCCATTAATAATAATCATTTTTATCTTCCACGAATGCTTTGTAATATCAATTGTGTCTGTTAAATCCTCTTTTTTGCAACCACTACATAATACTGTTGGAAACAAAATCAATAGAAATATTATCTTTTTCATAATCTTTGGTTTTTATTATTGTACAACCATTTTTTTTGTGGTAACACTTTTTCCGTCATTTAATCTAATATAATAAATACCTGAAGGAAAACCTGTTTTATTAATTTTAATTTTATAATCGTTTAATTTTTCAATTTTATATATTAATGAACCAACGGAATTAATAATTTCAAAAGAATATGGACTTATCTCTTTTGATTTTATTTCTATCAAAAAATTACCATCTGTAGGATTTGGATAAATCTCAAAATCAAATTTTTGATATTCATTTTCATTAGTACTACTTGTATTGGTTGTATCACTATTTTGTGCAAACTTTGTAGATTTTCCACCTATGTTTACAACAGAGTATGTTTCTGATAATTCTTCACATTCACTATTTAATGTTAGGGGATTATGTCCCGTTTTGGACCAATTATTAGATTAAATTTCTATTTCGGCAAGCTCAATAACCATAATTTGAATATACAAACGTAAACATTATTTTTATATGAACAAATATTTTTTTAAAATAGATTTTGCAGATTGCTGTTTGTAAATCTCAACGATTTAAAGGTTTTGCGTAAGTTCTATTTTTCCTCCATAGTATTATCTGAATTTCCTCATAATTTCCCGTTCAGCATTTCGCGTCTTGATGGTTTCACGTTTGTCGTAAATCTTTTTTCCTTTTGCGAGAGCAATTTCCATCTTAGCAAATCCTTTCTTGCTAAAAAATAGTTTCAGCGGAATGATGGTGAGTCCTTTATTTTTCATGCTGTCAGAAATTTTTTTTAGTTCGTTTTTTGTGAGCAGAAGTTTGCGATCTCGCAAAGGAAGATGTCCAAATTGCCCTGCATTTTTGTACTCTGCAATGTGCATGTTCTTTACAAATAATTCGCTTTGCGAGAGAAAACAATAAGCATCGTTGATGGATGCTTTCCCTTCACGGATTGATTTTATTTCAGAACCTCTCAATTGAATGCCAGCCACATATCTATCAGTGAATGAATACTCAAATGATGCTCTGCGATTTTTGATGTTAATATTAGTGCTCATAAATATTTTTTTTGCCATTGAATATTATTAACTAATTTTACAAAATAATTATAATGATATGAAATATTTTTTAAAAATTATTTCAAGTGCTTTATTTCTTTTCTCGTTTATTTATTCTTCTGCCCAATATGATGAAGACAATCCTACAAAAATAAAACAGAATAAGATTAAGTCACAGAAAGTGCTAAAATATAAATACGTTTGGGGCGAACCACAACTTCAGGGCGATTTGGTATTTTACAAAGAATATGATGAGAACGGTAATCTCACCGAAAGCAAATCACCTATGGCACGACTCACTTATCGCTACAATAATAAAGGAAAAATGAATCAGGAAACTTACTTTAATGCTGATGGTTCCATTAAGTACCGCTACACTTACAACTATGATGGGAAAGGAAATCTTACCGAAGAAGCCGAAATGAATATTGATGGTAGTTTTTATTATAAAAATGCATACGAATATGATGAGAACGACAGAAAGATAAAAACGCTTTCTTACAATGAAGATGGGAGTATAAAAACCATTTTCAAATACGATGAAAAAGGAAAGCTGATGGATATTGCCGAATATGAACCCGACAAAAGTTTTTATTTCAACAATGTAAATAAATACGATGCCGGCGGACGTATGATTGAAGAAATATTATACAATCCGGATGGCTCCGTCAATCGCAAAACTATTTACGGATATAATGAAAAAGGAAATAAAGTAAAAGAAGTGCGCTACGGAACTAATGCCAAAGTGGAAGATAAGAAAATCATTAGTTACGATGCCAAAGAAAATAAAACTGAAGAGATACAATATAATTCCGAAGGACAAGCGTATTCAAAAAATGTATACAAATATAATGTGAAAGGAAATTTAACAGAAGAGATATCTTTTGCTTATGGAAAATTTTCTTCGCGCAACACTTATAAGTACGATGAAAAAGGTAATCTTATTGAAGAAACCATTTTCGGAGAGAATGAAATTATTTATTCCAAAAAGGACTACAAGTATGATGCTAAAGATAACCGTATAGAAGCCATCAGTTACAATTTATTAGATGAACCCGAAATACTTCTCAAGTACGAATACGAGTTTTATGAGTAAGTATCCTTTCGCATATCAACTCCGGTATTTCCCGTCATAATTAGGGTTGTCCATAGAGCAAGAAAAAATAAAATGCAGATGACGCATAATGATTATGATAAATTATAATTTAATTTGTGCAAATCATAACAATCTACGTTATCAACTTTTCATTGCATTATGATTATTTAATTTCCCCAAAAAATTAAAATCATCTTATGAATTTAGCCATTTACACCAGAAACAATACAGCAGATGAAAATTTCAATGAAGCGATGTGTTTGCGCATTGTTCTGATGTATGCCAAACATGTTGCCATTAGTAGTTTTATCTCATCAGTATTAATTTACTGGCACTGGAAAGATACGTGGAATGAACTACATTTTTGCAGATTACATGAACTAATTTACAATCAACATTATGATTCCGGAAAATGTATTAAGATTTACAACTTATTAAAAGAAATCAGAAATAATAAGAATAAAAACAAAGAAATAATAGTCATTCAATATAAAATGGAGAGTCACATGAAAAAAATTAAAAAAGATGTGTCTCAATGGTTTACAAATTTCATAGATGCGTATAAGATTACGCCTCTGCTACAACTCTGTAAGGAATCACAAAATGATATAAAACAAAAAGCAAATAATGAAGAATTGGAAAAAGAAGGATTAACGTTGATGAACTACGAAGAATACACGGAAGAAACCAAAGGAGAAGACACAATGATTAAAAATATTGTTGATAGTTTTTTAGAGTATGATGAAAATTTAATTTTAGATGAGATGATTGAAAAACTTGTTCCATATACAAGATTAGATGAAAAAGAAATCCATGCAGAGTCGTTTTTCTTTTCAATACAACTATTTGAGTTTCCGCATGTACAGGATCTTGATCACAATCAAATAGGAAATATTCGGGATGAATTATTTCTAACTGTCAATCCGCTTCATCAGGATTTAATTAAATTAAAAAAAGAACTCGCATCAGTTCAGTTTGAAAATTCTCAAGAGCAAATTCAAACACTTTTGAATTCAAATATTAGTCCGCATCTTGAAAAAATTCAGATAAAGATTGACGAAAATATTTATATCCAGCAACAAAAAAACAGATATACAGCAGAGCAACGAATCAAAGTATTAATCGGAATTACAAGCGTAGAAAATGTGATACAATTACTGGAAAAGAAAAAAGTAATTTTACCATTTGTTGCAGGAGACATCATCGAAAAACTTGAGAAAAATATAAATATCAAATCATGCGTTCCATTTATCTATCACAAATTTCCTCCTAAAATTTCTTCACAATGAAAATTATATTCATCAATAGAAACGATACAAAAATAAGTCATCTTGCCGAAGGGATTTATATTCGTCCGCTTATTCTGGCAGCTGATTGGGTAAGGTATATTTCTATAACAGGATTTTCAATGATATATAATAAAATGATTGAAGGACTGACAGAAAAACATATTATTCAATTACATGAAAGTGTATTTAAAAATAATGAAGATGTCATGTCGCTTCATAAAGAAATAGACGAAATACTTTCTATTGTTAAAAAAATACGAAACATAAAACACAAAAACAAAAAAGATATCATAGCGCTCGAGCAATATAAGTTAGTCATCAAATCTTTTAGAGAGAACATTAAAGGCATGTTAGAAAATATTCTAAAAGAAACACAGATGTATGAATTGATACCATTTGTTCAAGATGGAATATTTGAAGTGGATAAAATGCAGTTCTATGCAAAAGAATCTGAAGAAGAAGACCCGTACATCTATTGGATTTCAGATATAATAATAGCTAATGAAAACATGTTTCTTTTTAGTAAAGAAGTTGAAGATATATTTCGTTTTAGTCAGATAGATTCGCAAGATAATACAGAAACTGATTTCATTAAAATTCCGCTTTGGGATTTTCCTCTGCTTTTTAATTTAAATTACAATCAGATGAAATATACAAGAGAAAATCTACAATCGGTATTTCATCCATTTATAGTGCATCTAAAAGAATTTTTAAAAGATGTTTCTGAAATTACTTTTTCACCCGAAAATTTTTCATTGTTTAAAAAATTATTTACCAGTAAATTGAATCCCGTGATTGCACCAATTCAAAAACCAATTGACGAGAATATTTATATCAGCCAGTGCAGAAATCAACTTCCAAATGATTTAAACACAAAACTATGCATGGGAATTACATCGGTAGAAAATTTAGTAAATTATTATGAAAAAATGGAAGTCGTTTTTCCATACGTTGCCAATGAAATAAAAGAACAATTATCAAGGCAGATTAATTTAAAACAGGCATATCCATTTTTCTATTTTGAGATAACCTTGCCTAAAACGAATGAAACAAGAGAAGCTATGTATACAGAATTTCTAAAAACTCATTCCACAGATATTCAAAACAACTGATTCATGAAAATTATATTCATCAATAGAGACGATACAAAAATTGATTACTGCACGGAGCCAGATTATCTTCACCCGCTTGTTTTGATTGCAGATACAGTAAAGTATATTTCAATGATTGTACATACTATTGTAACTTATAAAGGAATTGAGAAATTGACAGATGATTCGGTTGTTCAGATGCATAAAGACATATTCAAAAAGGATGAGAATGCGATTCAAATGCACAAAGAAACGGATAGAATATATTCTATTGTAAAAAAAGTTAAAAATATAAAACACAAGGACAAAAACACACTTATATACATCCATTCATTTGAGTCCCTTATTAAAATTTTTAAAAAAAACATAAAGGAACAAATTGAAGATATATTGAAAGGAATTTGTATATATGAAATAATGCCGTTCATTCAAGATGAAGTATTTAAGGTGCAGGAATCCTGTTGTTATTCCGAAGAAACAAAATGCGAAGACCCGTATATAAATTTAATTGCAGATATAATAATCACAAACGAAAACATTTTTCTTTTTGATACACAGATTGAAAAAATATTAAGTTCGGAAACAGATTTTATTAAAATTCCTCTTTGGGATTTTCCTCCTCTTGCATATTTGACATACAATCAGATGAAATATACAAGAGAAAATTTAAAATCGGCACTTCATCAATTCAAAGTGCAATTAAAAGAAATTTCAAGTGAACTTTTCAAAATAACTTTTGCTTCCGAAAATTTTTTGTACATTGAAAAATTATGTGCTGATAAATTGAATCCGCACATAGCATCACTTCAAAAATCTATTAATGAAAGCATTTATATCAGTCAGACAAGAAATAAATTTCCTGAAAATCATAAAATGAAATTATATTTGGGAATAACTTCAGTAGAAAATCTAGTGAACTATTATGAAAAAATGAACATTGTTTTTCCGTATGTTGCAAACGAAATTAAGGAACAAGTCAAAAGACATATTGATATAAAAATGACATGCCCGTTTTTCTACTTTGAAATGAATGTACCTGAATACAAAGATTAATAACTTTAAATAAAATAACTATGGCACACACAAACAAGTACAACTATGTGGAGATTGAAGACACTCCGGATTTTAAATCTTTACGAATAAAAGACATCAAAGGATTCGTCAGGATGTTTCAGGAATATGAAGTAAAGTTTATTTTCAAAACAGAAAAAAAAAATACAGAGGGAAAACATCAAATAGAATTTCTGTTTCTGAAAGATCAATTTCTTTACCGGATTAACGGCAACAATTTCAAAACACTTGAGGACTACGAAGACGCAGTGAAAGCAGAATTTCCTGATGCTGAAAGTTTTTATGACGCACGTAAAGCCGGTATAAGTACTTACAAGGAATATCAGGATTGTAAAAAGATAGGAGTTGTGGATAAAGCACTCTACACCAAATCGCAAAAACTCGGATTCCTTGATTCATATCCAAAATTTAAGGAACGTTGTGAAAAAAACAAAGGATTGGTTCCCCATGATTTTAATTTAAGTGATTATGATACACCAATAAAGATATGCGAGTTCGCCACAGCAAAAGGGTTTAAGGACTTTGGTGATTTTGAAAAGGCCTTCTTCTTAGGATTTTCGGATAAACTTACTTATGACGAAGCAAAACTCAAAGGATTTACTTACGCGGAGGATTATATCAATGCAATTAAGATGGGCTTTGAGCAGATTAGAGAATATCAGGAAGCAAAGCACATGAAAATCAAAAGCAAATACGAGTATGACCAATACAACACACTAAAAAAATTATCAAAAGGAATGTATAGTTTTGACCAGATGGTAATGATAATTGCTTTAAAGAACGCTGAGAACAATAAAAAACTTTCGTTGAAAAAACTTAAAGAACTGCTCAATCAAAAAGAAGATGAATATAAGTTTATTACAAAAGAAGATGGCACTCGCAGTTTTCCCGAATGGTACACTAAAAAATTAAACACTGAAAGCGAAATCCGTTCTTTTTTAACGCAAGGAAATGACATTAAGCAATACGGCATTTTTGATTCTGATGGAGAATATTTTGAAGTATGGAAAATTTCAAATCAAAAAATTTATCTTGACGCAAGCAATGTGGCATTTGCTTCAATAGATAGAGGAAATGGTAAACCAAAACTTTTTCATATAAAACTTGTTGTTGAGGAATTAAAGCATCTTCGTTTCACTGATATTTGTGCTATTGCCGATACTTCTTTAAGGCACAAAGTAACAGATAGCGATATGCTGATTGAATTAAAGAAATTGGCAACATATATAGAATCGCCTGCACACACTTCTGCTGATGAATTTCTGATTTCAAAAGCAAAACAAGATAAATGTTGCATTGTATCTAACGACACTTTTAAAGATTGGAAAATGAAAGATCCATGGGTCGCCGAAAACATTGACAGAATTCGTATTCCGTTTTTAATTGACGGAGATAAAGTTACTTTCTCGGAGATGGAAAAAATAATTCAGGATGTAGCAGAAAAAGTATAAAGTAATAAACGATCACTTGTCTCGGCAGACAACAATTTTTCAGACAGACAATTCATAAACAAAAAATTCACTGCGGAGAATTTATTATTGACCTGTCCTGAACTTGTTTTCAGAATTAATCACAAATCTTAAATCGTAATTTCATTTTCCCTACAACTATTGAGAAGTTACAGAAGTTACGGATAATCTATCATAAAATGTAGTCCTCTGCTTTCTTTTCTTTTGCGTGCATGCTTGATGATGAGGTATGCAATCTGAATAATATTTCTGAGTTCGCAAAGTTTTTGCGAGACAGTTGTTTTTTTATAGAGCAATTCATTTTCATTGAAAATTATTTTTAATCTATCCAACGCTCTTTGTAATCGGAGTTCAGAGCGCACTATGCCTACGTAGTTTGTCATTATGGTTTGAACTTCCTGCAAACTTTGTGTGATAAGCACCATTTCTTCGGGTGCAGCAGTGCCTGTTGCATCCCAGTCGGGGATTGATAATTCGTTTTTGATTTGCCGTTTCTGATTTTGGATTTGCCTGATGGAGTCCATAGCAGAATGATGAGCAAATACCACAGCTTCCAGAAGAGAATTAGAAGCAAGACGGTTTGCTCCGTGCAATCCTGTGCAGGCACATTCGCCAGCTGCATATAGATTTTTGATATTACTTCTCCCGTGTTTATCCACTTTAATTCCTCCGCAGATATAATGTGCAGCAGGAACAACGGGAATAAAATCTTTAGTAATATCAATGCCGATACTCAAACATTTTTTATAGATGTTGGGGAAATGTTCTATCAATCCTTTTGCATTATGCAGATGTTTGCAATCTAAATACACAAATTCATTTCCACGGATTTTCATTTCGTTGTCAATGGCACGGGCAACAATGTCGCGAGAAGCAAGTGAACCGCGTTTGTCGTACTTGTGCATAAATTCTTTTCCGTCAATAGTTTTTAATATCGCTCCAAAACCGCGAAGTGCTTCTGTGATTAAGAATGCAGGACTTTCCTTGGGATTGTATAATGCCGTAGGATGAAATTGAACAAATTCCATATTGTCCATTTTTCCTTTTGCACGGTATATCATTGCGATGCCATCGCCTGTAGCAATACGCGGATTGGTAGTTACATTGTATGCTTGTCCAATTCCACCTGTAGCAATCAAAGTTGTTTTAGAAAGAATAGTTTCTACTTTTCCTGTTTGAGTATCTAATATGTATGCACCGTAACATTTCACTTTTTCCTTTCGTCCATTTTTTTTTGATGACGAAGATATATTGTAAGCAGAGGAGAGATGATGTTGAGTAATAATATCAATAGAAAAATGATGTGAAAGAATTTCTATATTTGGATGATGATGTACTTGTTCCAATAATGCACGTTCAATTTCAAAGCCCGTATTATCTTTATGATGAAGGATACGATGCTCGGAATGTCCGCCTTCTTTTCCCATATCAAATTCGCCATTAGGTGTTTTATCAAACTGAATACCCCATTCAATTAGTTCTTTAATACGTTCTGTGGATTCGCTAATGACCATGCGCACTATTGATTCATTGCAAAGTCCGTCGCCACAGGAAAGAGAGTCCTGAATATGTTTTTGATAGGTATCGGTGTTTTGCATTACCGCTGCAATTCCTCCTTGAGCGTACTTGGTGTTTGACTCACCTTCATCTGCTTTGGTTATCATCAACGTTTTACCGAAAGGAGCAACTTTCATTGCATAACTTAATCCTGCTATGCCTGAACCGATAATAAGAAAATCAACACTTCGCTTCATAAGAAAGATTTTGCAAAATTGATTATTTATTATTTAACAATTGTTATATTGTTAAGGGCAGTTCTAAAAATACAAATAAACGTCATTGCGAAGGAGGAACGACTGAAGCAATCTGTTTTTTCATGTAGAAATAGAGATTGCTTCCTGCTTCGTGACTCGCAGTCGCAATGACGAAACCAATTTTTGGAACCG
>JAZDJJ010000017.1:0-22201 GCA_043804035.1 Bacteroidota bacterium | reverse complement strand
CAGCGGCTAAAGAAGAAGATTTAGAGTACGCATATATTGTAAGAAAAGTTGTTTCCAATGCTGCAGGTATTGAAAACGAAAACAGCATTAGCTTTTATGGTGCATCTAAATCTAAAATAGACCTTTCTAAAACAATACAAGTTTGCCGGGTTAAAGTATCTGATGGAAGCGAAGAATTAGTAAGTTTTGCGGAAGTTCAAGGACTTAGTACAAAATCTTTTAAACGATTATTGGCAACCTCATCGGAAATGCAAGTATATAATACAATGATAATGCCTATTAATATTGACCTTTATAATTGGGAATATAAATTAACTGGCACACCGGCAAGTTTTATTTTACCTGATGGTCTTTTATTTCAGGAATTAGATATTGTGAAAGAAAAGCAAGGTGTTGTTAAGAATATCCCAGTTGTTAGTAATCCTATCAGTAAAATAAAGTGAAATTATAAAATCACTCAACCAAATATTGCAGATTAGCAGTTTTAAAAATTCAAGAAAAAATAAAACCACAAAGTTTTTTTGTAAGAGAATAATTCACCAGAATTTCTTTGTGAATCTTTGTGGCAGAATTATTTTTTTGGCGTAAGTCCTAGATTTATAAAATCATCTATCCGATTTATCTGCGAATATGGAGAAGTTACGGGCAGTTTTAAAAATACAAATAAACGTCATTGTGAAGGAGGAACGACTGAAGCAATCTGTTTTTTCATGTAGAAATAGAGATTGCTTCCTGCTTCGTGACTCGCAGTCGCAATGACGAAACCAATTTTTGGAACCGCCCTTACCTTTATTCGTGCCTCTCTCAATTTATCACTCCTTTAATAATTTTTTCTTCCCGTGGTTGCCAGTTTTTTCCTTTCACATAATCAATAATAATGCGCTTGTAAGCAAGTTGTTCGTAAAAATATTTCAGCACATCGGCAGCGGGATTACTCAATCGGGAGTTTTCGCTCATCAAAGCATCAATAATATATTCAATAGCATTTTGATCTATGTAATTTACTTTTTTCAGCGATGTCATTGCATTAACGCGTGTGCAGAACTCGTAAGTATTACTAACGTAACTCACTAACTGGTCAATATATTTTTCGTTGGTGAGGCAAGCAAGTTCCAGCCACTTTATTTTTACATTCTTACCCGGGAACCCTTCCACATCTTTTGTCTGCTCAAGATAAAATGGAATTTTATTGGGATTAACAAAGGCAAGATATTCCAGTGTCGTGCTGATGATTTCGTAAGAAGAGTCCTTCAAAAGTTTTTCTATTTCAGGAAGCATATCTTCGTGAAGGAATTTTATATTGCCGAGCACTGCATTGCGAACTTTCGCATCTTTATCTTTAATTGCAGTTTTGATAATATCTTTTGATTGCCTATTATCGTCTTTAATGAGTTGATTTATAATCTCTTCTTTAATAACATGAAAAGTTTCTTTAACAAAAATCAGAAAAAGCAATTCTCTTTTGCGTTCAATTGGAATATCACGCATAGCAACCAGAGCGTCATATCGGTCAAACATGTGTTTGGCTTTCATTGCCTGTTCTTTTAGCATGTCAAACGGCTTTTCAAATTTTACCAACTTTAATATTTCGTTGTTTGGGTCAAAAAGAACAAAATCAATTTTCTTCTGATTAGGATTTGGAATGACAACGGTCTCGGATTGTTTTTCTATCCATACTTGTTTTTTATCAATAGTACCATCAGCATACTGCACTTCAAACCAAATTGGCATTTTGAAGAGCCCTACCACATCACTTGTTTCGTGTGTTTGCTTTACATTGAACTCAGAAAAATGATCAAAATAAGTTATACTCTTGCTGCCATCCGTGCGTGGTAACACAACATCCCTGAACGAAACTTCATAATTCGGCTCACCCCCTTTATACACCCATTGCTCCCAGAACCAATTCAACTGCATACCGAGAGTTTCTTCAAATGCAAGGAGAAGGTCATGCGAATCAACATTTTTATATTTGTGTTTTTCCAGATAATATTTTATGGCTTTATTGAAAGCTTCTCTGCCACATACATATTTAAGCATATTTAGCACCAAAGCTCCTTTCTGATAATGCCTTACTCTTCCTGCTCCGCTGTGTGCTATGGGATATTTATTTTTCTTGGATTCTTCAATGGAAGATTTGTTAGCATATCTTCTTATCCAGTCAAAATAATCCTGACCAAAAACTTCCCGTTCTAACATCCACTCGTAATGATTAGCAAAACTTTCCTGCAACCAATGGTGATTACGTGAATTAGCAGTAACAAAATCACCAAACCACTGATGTGCAAGTTCGTGTGCATTGGTGCCGATATAATTTTTTTCAAGGAAAGCTCTATCGTCCCCAAAAAAAGAATCACTGAAAATAGTAGCAGTAGTATTTTCCATAGCGCCATACAAAAAATCCTGCACCGGAATTTGTGAGTAATTTTCCCAAGGATATGAAACCCCGATTTCTTTTTCAAAAAAGTCCATCATCTTTTCGCTGTGCATGTAAGTGGTTTCTACACGGCTTTTCCATTCGGGATAATAATAAAGATAGATAGGAACACCGGAAGACGATTTTGTTTCTTTAATATCATATTTGCCGATGCCAAGCATAATAAGATAAGATGCATGAGGATGACTCATTTTGTAATGCCATGTGAAAGTGCCGTTGCTGTTTTTTTTCTTTTCAATAAATTTTCCGTTAGAAAGAACTTTGTATGCAGTATCAAATGTGATGATAGTTTCTGTGGTAATCTTATCATTTATATGATCATACATCGGGATCCAGCAACGGTTGTCAATGCCCTGTCCCTGCGACCAGATTTGTTTTTGGCAAATACCTGTCTTGTCATTCCATCCGATAAAAAAAAGTCCTCTTGACGGAGTGGCTTCATAAATGATGGTCAGAGAATCTTTTTCGTTCCATGAAAGAGATGATGAAGGAAAGATAGTTATGTATGCACTGTCGGTTTTGAACTTTACAGGTTTGCCGTTGATGCTTGCTTCTTTTATATTTATATCTATGCCGTCCAGCACAATAGAATCCACATTCTGACGAAGTGGAACAAAATAGTGAGTAACTTTTCCTTTGACAAGTTTGTTCTGTGGGACAAAAGAAATTTCAAGTTTCAAGTGTTGGAAATCTACATTGTGCTCTCTCAGAATAAGTGATGGGTCAGCAATGTAAGAGCGAACTTTGGTTTGTGAAAATAATTTTTTTTCAAATTGAATTTGAGAGAAAAAAGATAAAGTAAAAAGAATCAAAAAGAAAAATATTTTTTTCATATAAAAACTTGTAACTACATAGGCGAGCAATATTACAACTTATTTTTGAACCGACAAATATATGCGCATCTTCTTTATGAACCTATGCACTCATTTTATATGGATAGGTCAGGAGGTCTGAATTTAGAACTGCACAATAATCAATTTCAAAAAAGGTCTCTTCGTATGGAGCGCGGCAAACGGTCTAACATTGGTAATATGATAAATGCTTCGCGAGAAGGTAGCCATAGCGTTCCTTCTACCACAGCATCGGTGAGCGAGCCATCTTTTATCCAGTCCATAAATATTTTAGGATCGTTTGCTACAATAGTAAAGTCGGTATTCTTAGAAATTCCTGCTTCAATAAACATTCTGCTTTTTTTAATGATAAAAGTAAAATCGCCGCCACCTGTTTTTACGCTAACACAATATTTTTTTCCTGCAAGGTTTTGCTGTGCGCGTGGACTCTTTGAAACATTTGCCGACATTTCCTTTAGCGATTGCATTAAGGAAGTATAAACCGGTTTAAAATCTTTATTAAGTTTTATTTTAGGAAGTGTGGGACTTTCAAAATCTATTTCATTTTCAAAAAGTGGTTCTTTCTTCCTGAGTTTTGCTGAAATCTCGGACATAGGTACCCAGAATATGTCAAGGATAGAACCAACTCTTTTTTCTACAAAGACCAATTTCAATTCAATTCCTTTTACAAAAATTCCCGGACGCGGAATGCCTGTGGTTGTTCTCATCCGTGAAGGAAGGAACGATGCCACTTTTGCATTGGTGGCTACATCAACATATCCGCGGCAGAAAGGTGCCTGCCCGATAAAAGAAGTGGAGGGGAAAATAGTGATAGGTGCTGTTTGTGCTAATATTCCGCGATGAGGAAGTTCTATTTCTTTCATCTCGGCAAAGTTGCACATCGGACAATGCCATGTGGCAGCAGGAACCATCACCTGTCCACATTTTGTGCATTTACTTCCAATGAGTCGTGCTTCTTTTAGTGCAAAGAAAAAGCGCGAATGTTCACCATAGGTCTGCTGATAGAGCGTTGCCATACTCGTGTTGAACTGCAAGTATTGTTTGCCATCTTTCCCGATAACTTCCGATGTTTCTTTCGGAAGATTAAATTCGGGTTTTAAAACCATTTCTTTCATAATTTATTATTTATTATTTATGCTTGTTATAGGAATGTTTGTCTGTCTTTTTATTTTTTTTTAATTCAATATATCTATTTATAGTTCTTTCTGTTTTACAATTGATTTATCTTCCTCCTTCCAATTCAAAAACCACTGCTCCGCCAAACACAGCATTGATAGCTCCTGTTCCGTGAACCAAACTATAGCGAATGTTACGGGCAATCATTTCTCTTCTTGCCGACCAAGTTGAGAACATATTGGAGCCACCAACAAAATGTCCTCCGAAAATAAGTCCTCCTGATGGATTAATTAATAATTGTCCGTTGCGTGGCACATCGTGTTCGCCAAGTTCGCGGATGTCTGCCATAATATGCTTATCAATCAAAGAACGTGTTTTTCCGATAGGCACAAATCCCATTTCACCCATCGTTACCATGAATTGCGCAATAAAAGCATCGTGCAACTCAATGAGTTTAATATCTTTTGGTGTTACTCCCGCCATTTTGTAAGCACGCTCTGCTGCGATGCGGTCTGATTCAATGCGGTGAAGTGGTTTGTAAAATCCTCCACGACCGGGATTATATGATTCATTTGCTGCACCAATTCCTTTCACCCAAATCACAGGAGTACCTGTTCTCTTGCTTATCTCTTTTGCTTTTTCTTCGCTGGCAAAAAGAAGTCCGCCTGCGCCTTCGGTGTACATACAAACTTCAAGCAACCGAAGAAATGGTGCAATTATCCATCGCGATTCAAGCACTTGTTCTGCAGTAACTTTTTCATCTCTTCTTTGTCCGAAAGGATTGCGATTGCCCTGACGACAAAGCATTTCAATAATTTTTGCACGAACAACAGGGTCATTGATATCGTTAGGATGATTATCGTTGTACGCCATACAAACTTGCATATATGAATCGCTGGCAGTTGCACCAAGGGGATATTCAAAAAACGGATCCCACGATTTTGCAATAGTGTCAATCACCATCGGAGTTTGTGTTTTTGACAATGGGTCAAAACAGTCGGTTGCTTTTTCACCGCCCACGCAAAGTACTAAATCGGAATAGCCCGATGCTACTTCCATAATGGCAGCACGCATAGCATAAAAACCTGTAGCACCGCCAGAAGTTACACGCACTCCCGGTTTATGATGCATTCCTATTATTCCAGTGAGAGAACTTTCAGGGATTGCCTGATGTTCAAAAATATCATTATAGATTCCATAGACAACCGAATCAATTTCATCGGCTGTAACTTTGGCATCTTCAAGTGTTGCGCGTGTAGCCATCTGGAAAAGTTCCCAATATGTTGCTTCTACCCAGCGACTGCGGCAATCAGTGATGCCTGCGCCTACAATTCCTACTCGTCTCATATATTGATTATTGATTATTGATTATTGATTATTGATTATTGATTATTGATTATTGATTATTGAATACAATTTAAAATTTAAAATTGATTATATTATAAAGTCGGCAAATATACATAAAATTTTTAATTACATACAAACAAAATAAAAATCAAAAAAGATTCATAGAAGAAATTTAATCGAGAGAATTCCCCGTCAGCTTGCTGCGGGGAGATTCATTTTTGCTTTTTATTTATGCTGTTGAAATGAGAATAACTATCACGCAAAAAATAATCATCACACACTTACCTTCTCTGTTTGTTTCACATTTCAACAATATATTATTATTCACATTTTGATAAGATAAATCTCATACTTTTGATATTATGAATATTACTTTTCGGATTATCTATTTTTTGTTATTTCTTTTTTTGTCCGGTTGTTTTCTACGAAGACAAGATGATTATTCCGCACACGACAAAGAGCATCGGGAATTATCTGATATCAATTGTCACCAATCTCCAAAAGAAATTGCCGAAGATATAAGTAAAATTTCCAAAAAACAGAAACGTGCTTACAAGAGATTATTACGAAAAACACGAAAAGAAATTGCCAGACGAAATAAGAAAAAGATACAAGGAAAATTCAAAGAATAATTACAAGTAATTAAAACTTTGATTGCACTTGATACTGCGTACTGTTTCATAAATGAGGCGAATAACATTTTCTAAATCGCCACGATGCGTCATTTCAACAGTGGTGTGCATATAACGAATCGGTAGCGAAATGAGTACAGATGCAATGCCAGTACCCGAATAAGCAAAAGCATCGGCGTCAGTGCCGGTGACGCGGAATACTGCTTCTCGCTGAAATGGAATGTGATTTTTTTTTGCAACTGAAATTACAAAGTCCAAAAATTTATTATGCACAGCAGGTCCGTAAGTAAGCGAAGGTCCTTTACCGCAAAAAATATCTCCACTCAGCATTTTATTTATCATTGGAGTTTGCGTATCGTGAGTGGCATCGGTGACGATGGCAACATTAGGTTTTATCCGCGAAGCAATCATTCTTGCTCCATGCGATCCTACTTCTTCCTGCACAGCGTTAACAATATATAATCCGAATGGAAGTTTTATTTTTTTCTCTTTTAGCAAACGTGCTACTTGCGCAATTGTAAATCCACCAATCCTATTGTCCAACGCTCTGCCTACAAAATATTGATTGTTCAGAATCATAAAACCATCTTCATAAGTAACAACACATCCAACATGCACACCAAGTTTCTCTACTTCCTTATCCGACTTGCAACCGCAATCCAGAAAAAGATTTTTAACAGATGGATGTTCTTCTTTGCCCGGCTCTCGCACATGAATAGCTGGCCATCCGAACACAGCTTTCACGATTCCTTTTTCAGTGTGAATGTTTGCTCGCTTGGAAAGAGCAACCTGATGATCTATGCTGCCATTACGAATCAGATAGATGAATCCTTCCTTTGTTATATAATGTACGAACCATGAAATTTCATCGGCATGCGATGCTATGATGACTTTATATTCTTCTTTCGGATTAATAATTCCCATAGCTGTGCCATAGGTGTCAATAAAAAAATCATCAACAAATGGTTTTATATATTCAACCCAAAATTGTTGTCCGGTTTTTTGCCCGTGGGGCAAACGACATTCAAATCCTACGGGAGAAGGAGCATTGATGTACTCTTCCAAAAATTTTAGCGATTCAGGAACGAGAGATTTTAAAGACATATAAATAGAAAAGATTATGTAATGGGTTGAAACAAATTTGTGTTCAGTTGAACTATTACTCAAAATTTATTTGGAACAAATGTAGTAAGTTTTTAAAGTCAATTTTTTTTTCTAAACTAATAAACTTGATTTCGTCATTCCAATTTTTTTGTCATTCCCATAAAGAAATTTTATTATTACTTTTGCTTAATCAAAAATTTATATTTATTTAAATTCACCTTAATCAAAAATTTATTTTTATGAAAAAAATTTTACTCACATCACTAATTTCAGGAATGTTTGTGTTCTCTTATGCACAAACTCTCACTTCTAATTTTGAAGGATGGAACGGCACAGGAGCCAACGAACAGCCAAATGGCTGGATTACTGGAAATATTCTTGTAGGACCTTTTTTCCCGGGTAACACTCAATCTGTATTTAAGGCAGTTGCTCCCGATGTTCATGGCGGAACGTATGCCATGCAAATTACAACTGTGGATGTTGTTACAAATCCAGATGCAACAAGTATTCCTGATCCGTATGGACTTGCTATAGCAGGAGCTGTAACATTTGTTCCATCATTATCATTAAAGCCGGGTTTCCCATACACCTCACGGCCTGCTACGGCTGAGTTTTGGTATAAATACGCTCCTTCGGGCGCAGATACTGCCGGTTTTCTCATGTGGCTTACTAAATGGAATGGGACAAGACGCGATACTGTGGCAACTGGATATTGGGAAACAAATTCATCTGCAAGTGCATACACTTTAAATTCGGTAACGTTGTTCTACAATCCGCTTTTACCATATACTTTACCGGATACTGCTGGTGTTAATTTTTCTGCTACAGGAATTGGGTGCATGACCTGCGGAAATGTTGGCAGTACACTTTGGATTGATGATATAGTATTTTCCGGTTGGGTAGGAATCAACGAGCATCCAAGTTCAGAGGGAGTTATTGTTTATCCAAATCCTGCCAGTGAGTTTGTAAATATTTCTGTTGATGCAGATGAAGCATTTACAGTTGTTGTATATGATGCGGTAGGAAAAATGGTTGCTTCGTCTCCGTTTTCTGAATCCACAAATGCAATAAATAAAAAAGCAGGTACAATTTACGCTTCAAATTTTGTAGCCGGATTGTATTCTTATTCTGTGATTGATAAAAACGGAACTTTTCTGCGAAGAGGTAAGTTTAATGTTGTGAAATAAAAAAAGGCGAATTAGTTTCCTAATCCGCCTTCATTAGTAATTTTAAAAAATTACTTTGTCAAATGTTTGTTGACCAGTTTGGTCATTTCAAACATGTTGACAACTTTCTTTCCTCCAAAGATAGCTTTGAGAGTGTCGTCAGCATTGATGTTGCGTTTGTTCTTTTTGTCTTGAAGATCGTTCCTCTTGATGTAAGACCAAAGTTTTTTTGCAACTTCAGTGCGTGGAAGAGCCTTACTTCCTGTTACTGCTGCGAGCGTTGCGCTTGGAGTCAACGGAGCCATAAACGCTGCATTTGGTTTTCTTTTTTTTGTTGCCATTGTTTTGTTTTTTAAATTTGATTTTTATTTAATTTCATAACAAAGATAATCATTTTTCATAGAGGAAATACGATTGTTAATAACTTTTTTATAGAGGTGTTTTGATCTTCTTATAGTAAGAATTATTTCTTTCGGGCAATCATAAGCCCATCACCCATCGGAAGAAGCATATTTTCTACCCTAAAATCGTTTTGTATTTTTTGATTATACTCAAAGAGTGATTTGGTTTCAAAATCCATTTTCATAGGAGAATTGAGCACTTTTCCGCTCCAGAGTACATTATCGGCAATGATAAATCCTCCGCTTTTCACCTTAGGAAAAACAAGGTCATAATATGTGCTATAATTCTTCTTATCGGCATCAATAAACACGATATCAAACTCATCTGATAATGTTGAAAAGATATTAACAATTGAGCCAATATGAAGATGGATTTTGTCCTGTAAGCCCGATTCTCTTATATAACGAAGGATGATTTCCCGGAACTCTTCGTTCACTTCAATCGTGTGAAGTTTGCCGCCTTCCTGCAATCCTTGCGCAAGACAAATTGCAGAATATCCTGTGAATGTTCCAATCTCCAAAATGTTTTTCGGACGGATCATTTTACTAAACATTTGAAGAATCAATCCTTGCATATGTCCTGATAACATCTGTGGCATTACCGTCTTCAAATGAGTTTCGCGATTGAGACGATAAAGAACTTCAAGTTCAATATCAGAATTTTTTAAAGCGTACTCTTCTATTTCTTTTGTTAAAAAAATCATGGAGCCAAATTACAACATTTTTATCTTTGACTAAATTTCATCCGATGAAAAGTATTTTCTCTCTCATTTTAATTTTACTAATCTCCGAATTAGTTTTCGGTCAGATAAAAATTATTAAAGCCACAAGCCAGAGAACATTTGCCGGAATAGGAGGAATATTTATGAACTATAATATTGAATTTAAAAACAAAAAATCTGTTCAGGTAGAAGTTGATTCCGTGAAAAGCATTGCTGATACTTCTGCTGTGAAATTTTATTTCAAAAAAAAAGAAAAGAAATTTTATGAAATTCATTTCGGGCAATTATTATCACAACCTGAAAAGTGCCGCACTTGTCCCGATATAAATCTTAAAATTTTTGACCTTACAAAAGGAGTGATTATTTATTACAGAAAGGGAGAGGAAAAATCTTTTTTTAAAGTAACGAAGTTCAGGCAATTGCCAGATATTAAAGCACCATAACTTTCATTTTTGCTTTCTTATTATAGGGCATTTCTTAAAATTGTTTTTTTACCACGGAGTAAACAAAGTCATTTCACAAAGAACACGAAGAACTCAATAAAATCAATGCTTTGTGGACTTTGTGATTTCTTAGTGGTCTTTGTGGTTAAGTGTTTTTTGAATTTTTGGAACCGCCCTTATATAGAAAATTTTTAGTAACAATATTTATTTTCACTAATCAATTTGGCAGCAATTCTTCTTCTTGCTTCTTTCGTGTTAAGGGGTTCTGTTTTAGTGAATCTTTTTAATCCCATCAGCATCATTCGTTGTTCATCGCCTTGCGCAAAAGAGTTGATTGCTTCTTTTCCATTCTTGTTTATTCTGTCAGCAGCATCGTTAATATAAACGCGCATGATATCAATCTGCTCTTTGCAATTCTCTTCGTTTTTCATAGAGACAAGTTTTTCTACTCTCAGTTGAACTGATTCCGCTACATACAAATCTATCAGCATGTCGGCAATGTTCATTAGCACTTCTTGTTCTTTCGCAAGTTCTTTCATCAATTTTTGTACGGCACTTCCCGCTACCATTAGTATGGCTTTCTTAAAATTCTTTATATATTTTTTCTCGCATGAAAAAAGTGTTTCTTCTTCTGAAGAAAAATCAGGAATACTCATTAGTTCTCTTGCTATTTTCGTTGCAGGTCCCATTAAATCCAGTTCGCCTTTCATTGCTCGCTTCAGCAGCATGTCAACAATGAGCAGGCGGTTGATTTCATTTGTGCCTTCAAAAATTCTGTTGATGCGCGAATCGCGGTAAGAACGTTCCATCGGTGCATCGGCAGAATAGCCCATGCCTCCATAAATTTGTACGCCTTCATCAACTACATAATCCAGTACTTCTGAACCTGCAACTTTTAAAATTGCTGCTTCAGGAGCAAATTGCTCTACACCTTTCAAAATTGCTTTCTCGTGTTTCATTCCGTCAGATGTAAATGCATTGATGGCGTCTTCTATATTTTGTGATGCCCGGTATACTGATGATTCAACAGCGTAAATCCGAATTGCCTGCTCAGCAAGTTTGTAACGGATGGCTCCGTATTTTGCAATTGGTCTTCCAAATTGATTTCTTTCGTTTGCATACTGGATAGATTTTTCAGAAACTTTCTTTGCAGCACCAATTGCAGCGGCGGCAAGTTTTGCTCTTCCGATATTTAGAATGTTCAGCGCAATTTTAAATCCGTTTTGTCTTTCGCTCAAAAGATTTTCTACAGGAACTTTGCAGTTGTCAAAGAAAATTTGTCGTGTTGAACTTCCCTTGATTCCCATTTTATGTTCTTCGGGATTCAATGTGATTCCTTCAAAAGATTTTTCCACAATGAAAGCGGAAAGATTTTCATCATTATCAATTTTCGCAAACACAATAAATATATATGCAAATCCTCCGTTAGTAATCCACATTTTTTGTCCATTCAACAAATAATATTTTCCATCCACAGAAAGAACAGCTTTTGTTTTTCCCGAGTTAGCATCAGAACCTGAGTTCGGCTCAGTTAAACAATAAGATGTTTTCCATTCACCGCTGGCAAGTTTTGGAAGATATTTTTTTTTCTGTTCTTCATTGCCGTAATACAAAATCGGAAGTGTGCCGATTCCTGTGTTAGCAGAAATTGAAACCGCAAACGAATGTCCTGTTCCGAGAATTTCAGTGGCAAGCATTCCTGTTACAAAGTCCTTTTCAAATCCTCCGTACTCTTCTGGAATATTCAATCCAAGCAAACCGAGTTCAGCCGCTTTGTCCAAAAGTTTTACTGTGAGACCTTCTTCCTGTGCATCAATTCTGTCCAAGTTTGGCAAGATTTCTTTTGCGAGAAAATCCGCACACGATTGCGCAATCATTAGTTGTTCTTCATTCCACTGTTCGGGAATAAAAATGTCTTGCGCATTAGTTTCGCGAATCAAAAATTCACCACCTTTAAATGTTGTCATATTGTTTTGTATTTATTTTTACTGTTAAAAAATTACACACTTTATTTGCCGAAAAAATCAAAAGTAAGAAAAATGAAAATACTTTCAGTCCTCCTGACCTATCCCTCTGAAATGTTCGCATAGATTCGTAAAGTAAAGATGCACGTATATTTTTTCTAAAAATCTTTTCAAGTATATTGTGTGTATCGCAATGGTTATTGAGATTGCAGAAAAAATACTTGTATTGAGCTTGCCGAAATATGTGTAATTGAAAATTTTATATACGTTTGTATTAAGATTATTAAACAAAAAGTGTCGACTTTTTTAGGACGGATGCACTTAAACTTGAAATCTTAAACATTATTTTCATTATTCAATTTTCCTGCTCATATTGATCTTGCCGAAATACAAGTATGGAAAAGTTGTCTGATTTTTTGCCCAGGTGGTGGAACTGGTAGACACGCAGGACTTAAAATCCTGTGGACCTTATACGTCCGTGCGGGTTCAACTCCCGCCCCGGGTACAGTAATCAATATTTTTTTGTCTCCATTTTTCATTATATCATGTATTGTCGGTTATTTTGGATTTCTGCTGTTGATTGCATGGTACACTTCACGAAACGCAAACAACAAATCATATTTCCTTGCCAATAAATCTGCTCCCTGGTATGCAGTAGCATTTGGAATGATAAGCGATTCTCTTTCGGGCGTAACATTTATTTCTGTTCCTGGAGCAGTGGGAACATCGCAATTTTCTTATATGCAGGTGATACTCGGATATTTTGTTGGGTATTTTATCATAGCCAATGTGCTGCTTCCGATTTATTACCATCGCAATCTTATTTCTATTTATACATATCTGTTTCATCGTTTCGGAAAATTTTCACAGAAAACCGGTTCATTCTTTTTTTTACTCTCACGACTGTTTGGTGCGGCTGCAAGATTGTATCTCACTGCATCGGTAATACAGTTATTTGTATTTGATGCAATAGGAGTTCCATTCTGGTTGTCGGTGAGTATTATCATTTTTCTCATTTTGCTTTATACATACAAAGGCGGAATTAAAACATTAGTGTGGACAGATACTTTTCAGTCGGTATTTCTTTTGATGGGAGTAGTTCTTTCCATTACAGCAATTTCACACGAATTGGGCTATGGTATCAAAGATTTTTTTTCTTCTGTTTCTAAAAGCGAATTCACGAAAACATTTTTCTGGGATTGGCATGAGAAATCATTTTTTCCGAAACAATTTCTCGGCGGTATGTTCATCGCCATAGCCATGACAGGGCTTGATCAGAACATGATGCAGAAAAATCTTAGTTGTCGTTCGCTAAGCGATGCGCAAAAAAACATTCGTTGGTTCAGCGTGGTAATGATTCTTGTGAATATATTTTTTCTTTCTCTCGGAGTTTTGCTTTATACTTATGCAAATTTAAAAGGCGTTGCAGTACCTCTGAACGCATCAGGGAAACTTGATACCGATTCTCTTTTTCCTATTCTCGCACTTCAGCATCTTGGTGCATTTGCCGGAATTGTTTTTATTATTGGACTTACTGCTGCCACTTTCTCAAGTGCCGATTCAGTGCTTACTACACTTACGACTTCGTTTATGATTGACATATACAGCCCATCCACACAAACTATTTCTTCACAAAGAAAAAATGAATGTCTGGATTTGAAACAAAAAAAAATCTTACGTCCTCAGCCAGCAAACTTTTGTCTTGACGAAAATACGGAAGCAACTAATGAGATACGTATAACACGCATACGCCACTTCACGCACATCTCATTTGCGGTAATATTGCTTGGAATTATTTTGCTGTTTCGGATTCTGAATCAGCAAGCCATCATCAATACTGTGTTAGAAGTTGCAGGATATACTTATGGTCCTTTGCTCGGATTATTTGCTTTTGGAATTTTTTCAAAACGAATTCCTAATGACCGCCTTGTTCCTGTCGTATGCATCATTGCTCCATTGATTTGTTATTTCCTCAGCGCATATTCATCGCAACTGTTTGGCAATTACAAATTCGGACTTGAACTATTATTGGTGAATGGAATGTTTACTTATGCAGGATTACTTTTTATCAGCAAAAAATAAAACGCTATGATTTTATTTCTTCAATACTTTTCAGAATAATAGCACATGCATTACGAATTTCTTTTTCGGAAATAGTAAGCGGTGGAGCAATGCGCATTGCATCAGGACAAAATAAAAACCAATCCACTATCACTCCATTCTCAATGCAACGTGAAATAATTTTCCGATTTTCTGCTTCACTTTCAAACTGCAAAGCCATCAATAACCCTTTACACCGCAGAGTTTTTATTTTCGGATGATTCAATAATTGTTTAAACAATTTTTCTTTTTGTTCTACTGCTGTAATTAAATTTTCTTTTAATAAAATTTCCAATGCTGCCAATCCAGCAGCACAGCAAACAGGATGCCCGCCAAAAGTGGTGATATGCCCCAGTGCGGGATTATTTGAAAGCGTGGTCATAATTTCTTTAGATGAAATGAATGCACCAAGCGGCATTCCTCCTCCGAATGCTTTTGCCAAACATAAAATATCAGGAACAATTCCGTAATGTTCAAACGCAAAAAGTTTTCCTGTTCTTCCCATTCCTGTTTGTATTTCATCAAAAATTAAAAGTGTTCCTGTTTCATTACAACGTTCCCGAAGTAGTTCTAAATAATTTTTGAATTTTGAATTTTGAATTTTGAATTTATTTGGAAGCACCACTCCTGCTTCTCCTTGAATTGGTTCTGCAATTACGCAAGCAGTTTTGAAATTTATCTGTTTCAAAATATTCTCATTATTAAATTCCAGTAACTTAACATCCGGCAGTAGAGGACGAAACTGTTGCTTCAGTGTTTCATCGCCCATTATGCTTAATGCTCCATGCGTGCTTCCGTGATACGCATTTTTGAATGAAATAATTTCTGTCCTTCCCGTGAATCGTTTGGCAAGTTTCAACGCTCCTTCTACCGATTCACTTCCGGAATTGACAAAATAAATACTGTTCAAATTTTTCGGAAGAAGTTCAATTAATCGTTTCGCTAATTGTACCTGAGGCGACTGAATATATTCTCCATACACCATCAAATGCATAAATTTTTCTGCCTGCTCTTTTATTGCCTCTATAATCTTTGGATGACCATGCCCGACATTGCTAACAGAAATTCCTGAAATAAGATCAATATATTTTTTCCCTGAAATGCCATAGAGATAAACTCCTTTCGCATGAACAATTTCAAGTCCGACAGGTGCGAATGAAGTTTGTGCCAGATATTGAAGAAAAAAATGCCTGTTACTAATCATACAAACAAATAAAAAATTGTTGACATTTGTGAAAGAATTTTGCAACTATTCATCAACTAATATAATACTAATAAGAAATACATTATTGTCCGACAAAAGTAGTTAAATAAAATATGTTTTTATCTATGAAAATCGGAAGATAAAATGAAGTAGGGGGTGTGTTTTACAAAATCGCATCTTTTTCTTAGTGAACAATGTTGTGTTTTTGTGTTTAGTCGGACAACAGTGTTATTTTATCTATCTTTTTTCTATAAATCCTTTTTGATTTTTATACGGTTAATGTGTAATTGAAAATTTTATGTACGTTTGAATAAAGTTTAGTATGTAGTATGGAACGAAAAAAAGTTTTAAATAAAATATCTAATTATTTTGCCCACCAGCCGATTGATCGGGCATGGATATTTGGCTCTTATTCACGAGAAGAAGAATCGAAAAAAAGCGATATAGATATTTTAGTAAAATTTTCTCCAAAAGTCAGAATAACTTTATTAAAATATATTCACTTGATGAATGAACTTTCTATGATTACAGGAAGAAAAATTGATTTGGTGGAAGAAGGACAATTAAAACATTTTGCAGTTAAAAATGCGGATGCCGATAAAATTTTAATTTATGAGAGAAAAGCCAAAAGATAAAGAACGATTGCTTCATATTATTGAAGCAATTGATAATATCATAGAGTTCACGAAAGAGAAATAACTCAAAGATTTTAAGAAAAATAAGATATTAAAATTTGCCGTCATAAAAAATTTAGAAATCGTTGGCGAAGCCGCCTACTTGCTTTCAACGGATTTTAAAAAGAAAAATCATGACATTGAATGGAAGGACATAATTGCAATGCGTCACGTATTGGTTCATGGATATTATCGGATAAAAGATGAAATTGTTTGGGCAACTATTGAATCGGAAATAACTCCGCTCAAAGTAAAAATTTCAAATAAACTGAAAAAAATTATTTGGTGATAATAAATTTATTTTATCCTTATTTTATATTTGTTTTAAAATGCTCTGCATAACTCCATATAACGCATTAGAGAAAATATCTCCAAAAAATACTCTTGCCCCAGAATTTTCTCTCTGTAATCGCAAATGATTTCTTTAAAAATATTTTTTCGACTTTTATCAATCTTTCTTTGATTTTTTCGGAGAGGAATTTTTATTTTACAAACTCAAACAACAATGTAAGAAATACTAATTTCACGGATTCAAAATTACTGATAAAATTTTCGTAGTATAATAAAAAAGTAGTTTTGCGAATGATTTAAAATTCTTGCAGAGAAAAAAATATTCTGAATGCTGATTCTGTTTTCTATATTACTTTTTGTAATGGCTCTCCTAAGCGGATGCAGTGTTCTGTTTTTTAAATTTGGAAGCAAAGCCCTCAAACTTATTTTGTCATTCAGCGGGGCTTATCTTTTTGCCATCACTATTCTTCGCCTCATTCCTGAAATTTATACTAACTCATCCATTCAAACAGGAATTTATATTTTAATAGGGTTTCTTCTGCAAATCTTTCTTGAATTTTTTTCGGAAGGAATTGAACACGGACACATTCACATTCACAAGAATTCTGAATCTGCCTTTCCTGTTACGATGATGCTGTCGCTTTCTGTTCATTCTTTTCTGGAAGGGATGCCTCTCGCAGGAGAAATGAATGAAACAAGACGTTCGTTATTCTTAGGAATTATTTTACACAACATTCCTATTGCTATCGCACTGATGAGTATGCTCCTTTCTTCTAACATCAGTAGACAAAAAGCGTTTTTATGGCTTATTATCTTTGCACTAATGACTCCGCTTGGCACAATGACAAATACATTTCTGGAAGGAAATATTTTTTCTTCCATTGAAGGATTCAATAATAAAATAATGGGAATAGTTGTTGGAATTTTTCTTCACGTCTCCACTACCATCCTCTTTGAGTCAGAAGAAGAACATCGGTTTAACTCACTGAGATTTTTTACCATTCTTATTGGGATGGCAGCAGCTTTAATTTAAATTGAAAATGAAATTTTAAAATATCTTTATACATCATTTCAATGAACAAATATCTTATAGAATTTATCGGGACATTCTTTCTGGTTTTTGTAATTTGTTTTACCAGTGGAAACTATCTCGCTCCGTTTGCTATTGGTTCTATGCTGATAGCAATGGTATATATTGGAGAAAATATTTCCGGTGCGCATTACAATCCTGCAGTAACACTTGCAATGCTTATCCGAAAAAAGATTAACATAAAAAATTCCATGATTTACATGGCAGTTCAGGTGATTGGTGCTTTTGTTGCGGCATATTGTTTTTATCTTGTCTGGGGAAAAAACATTGGCGTACCAAAACCAAATACAGAAATCAACGTCCTCAAACCACTTGCCATAGAAGTAGTTTTTACTTTTGCATGGGCATTAGCAGTGCTATCGGTTTCCACATCAAAAAAAAAATCAGGATATAATGGTTTTGTCATTGGACTTATTGTGATTGCTGGTTTCATTTCAGGAAATTCCATTTCAAGCGGTGTATTTAATCCGGCAGTTGGATTAGGACCCATTTTGATAGATACTATTTGGGGAACTTGCCCGTGTCATCCTGTTCAGCACCTGTGGATTTATATATCTGGACCATTCATTGGAGGCGCAATTGCCGGAATTGTTTACAAATTTTTCGATAAAAATTGTGAGGAGATAAAAAATGAACGATGAAAAAACTTACAAATGAAGAATTGAATCGGAAAACAATTGAAGAATTCCGTGAAGCAAAAAAAAATCCCGTTATTGTAATTTTGGATAATGTACGAAGTGCTTACAATGTCGGCTCGGTGTTTCGCACAGCAGATGCTTTTTTAATTGAAGCATTATTGCTCTGTGGAATTACTGCACATCCGCCTCATCGTGAGATTTTGAAAACAGCTCTCGGTGCTACAGAAACTGTATCGTGGAAATATTTAGAATCGGCTTTGGATGCTGTGGATGGTTTGAAAAAATCAGGATATAAAGTTTATGCTGTGGAACAAGCGGAAGGAAGTATTAATCTCTGTGAGTGGGTAACGCATAACCAACAATTAACAACTGACAATAAAATGGCTTTAGTATTTGGACACGAAGTAGATGGTGTTCAACAAAAAGTAATTGATGCTTGTGATGGTTGCATAGAAATTCCACAAGCGGGAATGAAACATTCGTTAAATATTTCGGTGAGTGTGGGGATTGTATTGTGGCATTTATGTTATATTCATTTTCTTTCCTACGATAAAATATAACTTCTCAATAGTTGCATGAAAAATCCTACATTGGAAATTCAACATTCTATATTCATCAAAAAAAAAGCCCAAACAGTATCGTCTGGGCTTTTCATGAATTAGTGATGATATCAATTTATCAGCGCTTTAAATTCAGCATTGTCGCGGTATTTGAAGAACTCCATATCTTCTTTTGCCTTGTTCTTAAAAGATACATCTTTAGTGATAGCAATTTTTAAATTATTGATGAGCAGTTCGGGATTACTTTTCCGTGCGCCAACAATTGCTTTCAAATAATAAGTAATTGCAGATTCTTTTTCAGGACTGCAGTCAAGCGTTTGAAGAGCTCCATCAGGATTTGCACCAAGTACTTTTGCCAGAGCAGCGTTGAAAGAACATTCGCTACCAAAGTTACTGATAGCACTTGGATAACTGCCATTTTGAATATCAATAATTCCTTTGTTATGATTAACTTCAGAACCTGAACCGGCTTTATTGTAGTAATCCATAGCTGTTTTGCGATCGTTTTTCCAACGTGCAAGAATACCGAGATTATTCATTATTATTGGGTTGTCAGCCGACAATCCTTTTGCTTTTTCCAATGCGGTTTGAGCATCAATAGGTTTGTTAAACATAATATTGCAATAGCCAACATTGTTAGGACAACGCCAGTCCTTATTACCATACATTCTGTCAGCATTTTTAAAAATATTCAACTTGGTATTCATATCATTTGTTAAAGTAGATGCATAAAGAATTTCTTCTATGGATAAACTGTCAGGATTAGATGCGGCAAGTTTAGAAATTTCTTCATCGCTACGGCTCTTTTGTTCGCAATTCCATGTGATGATGCTTCTGCGGAGTTTAGGAAGAATCTGGTCTCTGATTTCATTGTAAGTAGCCGAAAGATTTTTAATTTCCTGTTCGCGTTTGTCTCCATCTGCATACATCTCCAGCACTCTCAAAATGAGTTCCTTGTCTTTAATGCTTGATGCTTGCATCATAGATTTAAAACCATCCCAGTCCTCAGCAGTAGTAGCAACAGTATAAAAAGTTTCTGCCATAGCTGCCGTGAGCATATCAGATTTATCTTTCATTTTTTCTTTTGAAGCATTCATGTAATATTTTGTAGTGGCTTTAGCACGTTCTTCAGCAAGGTTGGCATTAAAGTTAAGTTCGCCATCGGGAGAAGCATAAGCAGAAATATTGGCGTTTTTAAAAATAAAATGCATGTCCATTCTTTTCTCGTTAATAAATTTTTTGGTAGCCGTCATATTTTCTCCTTTTATTTCAGAGGGACGGATTGCATCTTCATTTATCAAAAAGAATACTTGGGTTTCATGTGTAACGGGAAAAGTTTTTTGAAAATCACCTTTCACCATTATGGCCTGGTCATCGTTCTTCACCAGCAATGAAGTTACGATGGTGCCATCTCCAATTTTCTTTTCCGGAAAATCCTTTGTTTTTTTCTTTTGCCTTCCGTTAATTTTTATAACCAGATCACAATTCTTCATCTCTGGAATGTAAGCAGTTTTATCCGTGAAAGAAAAACTTCCGCCGGCTTTATATGCTACTATTTTTCCATTGCCATCTTTAACTTTTTCACCTCTCACCTCAATGGGTTTCAGAGTTTTTTCTCCGCCATTGTATTTAATAGTTGGCGTGATGGTGAGTGTAACATTTTTCCCGAAATATTTTTCAGGATACTTTCCGCTTGCATTTACGATGATTGTATCACCATGCATTTCCATCGGACTAGGTGTTACATTGTAAGTTACCGTGTTGGCTTTTTGTATCATCTTTCCTAATCCGGCACAAGAGGAAAGTCCTGCAACTGCAAGAAAGCCAAGAACAAAGTACTGTAATTGATTTTTCATAATTAATTATTAAGGATTAAAATTTATGAATTTGTTTCTTTCGTCATCCATTTTATTTTTGTTTACAAAATAGAAAACACGCAAAAGTAAATATTTTTTTAATAAAGCAAATATTTTTAAAAAATAATTTTTTTGGCTATTATCCGACCAAACACCAAACACAACATTGTTCACTATGAAAAGGATGAGATTTTGTAAAAGTACCCCCTGCTTCATTTTATATTCCGATTTTCCTTGCTAATTATCTTTTTTTGTTAAAAAAATGAATATAAAATAAAAATTAAAGAAAATAAATCCGTCAGTTATCTGATTGATATCGGAGGGAAATTATTAAGGTACAATCATTTTCAATGAACCCGGATTTATTTTAACTTTTAATTCATTTCCCGTTTCTGTTGGCTCTCCGTCAAGATGTGCATAACTCTTTTCTTGACGAATAATAATTTCTTTCACACGATATATTTCCACATATCCTGAACGATGAATTGAGCGGGTGAAAAGCCGTGTTGCCATAACAGGAAATATATAGAAAGGAAAATCATTAATAATGTATATGTCAAGCAATCCATCATCATTTTTTGCATGTGGAGCAATCACAGCATTATTTCCCCACTGTGTTCCATTACATATATCAATGATAAATGCAGTGCGTTCAAATTTTTTTCCATCAAATTCAATTTCACAAATCTGTGATTTATATTTCCACA
This sequence comes from Bacteroidota bacterium, assembly GCA_043804035.1. Taxonomy (GTDB): domain Bacteria; phylum Bacteroidota; class Bacteroidia; order Palsa-948; family Palsa-948; genus JAZDJJ01. The sequence goes on along the minus strand of JAZDJJ010000017.1, from coordinate 898 downwards.
TATCGCGCAAAGCGATCTTTATATAATTAGAAAAACCTCTCTTTCCAAATCCCGAAAACTCACGGGCAATATGTGCAGCATAGCCGATGCCTGCTATATTGATAACAGTTTCTTCATTCACACAGAAAGTATCAATGGATTTTATTTTCATCCGATTAATAACCATCATCGCTTTTTTCAAATTGACAGGAATCCTTAAATGTCTTGCTGTTCCGTTTCCCGATCCGCATGGCAGAATGGCAAGAGCAGTTTTTGTTTTCACTAAACTTTTTCCGATTTCATTAACAGAACCATCACCACCCACAGCAACTACTACATCAAAATTTTCTTCTGTGGCTTTTTTACTAAGTTCAATAGCATGTTTGGCGGCTTTGGTGTAAGCAAATTCGTAATCAAAATTTTTGTGGTCAAGATTTTCAGTAACAAGTTTTTCTGCTATCTGATGCTTGCCAACTCCTGAGATAGGATTGATGATAAATAAGATTTTTTTTTTCATAAAAAGATACGGACAGATACAAATCTTATGCGAAGTTCATTCTCCAATTTTTATTTTCCATTCTCCATTTTAATTTTTTATTTTCTTATGACTTACGCAAACCTGTCTGCCGTGTTCTGCCTGTGCGTCCGCACGCAGACAAGTCGGCACAGGCAGATCTGTTTCGTCATTGCGACTGCGAGGCACGAAGCAGAAAGCAATCTCAATTTCTACATGAAAAAACAGATTGCTTCAGTCGTTCCTCCTTCGCAATGACGTTTATTTGTATTTTAAGAACTGCCCTTAAATTAAAAATATGAGAAATAAAACAGGGCAAATAAAAAACAAAACTGTACAAAGCCTATCAGATTTGGGTGGCTTTGTACGGTTTTTAAAATAAAAACCCTTTATATAAACGAGTTA
>JAZDJJ010000016.1:0-9991 GCA_043804035.1 Bacteroidota bacterium | reverse complement strand
TTGCGACTGCGAGGCGTTGCTCTGAGCTTGGTAATTGAGCTTGCCGAAATTTGCCGAAGAGCACGAAGCAGGAAGCAATCTCTATTTCTACATGAAAAAACAGATTGCTTCAGTCGTTCCTCCTTCGCAATGACGTTTATTGGTATTTTTAGAACTGCCCTAAAATTTCTCTACAACTATTGAGAAGTTACAAAAAATATTATGTGCTTTCTTTCCTCAGAAAAGTTGCATTTATTATTTGAATTTAGGTTTTCTTATTGCGCGGAACTTCATTCGTTCATTCAGCGGAGAGAGAGGGATTCGAACCCCCGTTCCGCATTTCTGCAGAAAGCTGTTTTCAAGACAGCCGCATTCAACCACTCTGCCATCTCTCCATAAATAGTAAAAGTAAAACTTTTTTAATACTTTTATGAAAAAATATTTTCTTATGAAAAAAAATATTCTCTGTTTTTTTATTTCTCTTTTGTTTTTTTTCGCTGATGCTCAGATCAATACCTATTTTAATTACTGCTCATTTAACACTCCCAACAACAAACCATATATAGAAACATATCTATCGGTTTTCGGAGAATCTATAACTTTTGTCAAAAACGAGAAAGAAAAATTTCAAGGATCTGTTGAGATAGGAATTATTTTTTTGCAGAACGGGCAGATAAAAACATCAAAGAAATATAATTTACTTAGTCCTGAAATAAGCGATACAATCAATCGTCCAAACTTCATTGACCAACAACGTTTTTTATTAGATAACGGAATGTATGAAATGGAGATTTCTATTGCTGACAAAAATCGTGTCGGAAAAATATTTTCGGCAAAAAAAAATATCACCATTGATTTTCCTGCTGACAAAGTAAGTATTTCAGATATCCAGTTAATAGAGTCGTATAAAAAATCCGAATCTCAAACTATGCTGACGAAAAGTGGATTTGATATTATTCCTTATGTTTCAAATTTTTATCCCGAAAATATTAATGAAATGCCTTTCTATGCCGAGATATACAACACAAAAGTTCTTGGAGAGAACGAAAAATATTTGCTTAATTATTATATAGAATCGTATGAAAATAAAGTAAAACTATCAAAGTTTACTTTTTTCAAACGCGAAACTTCAAGTGTAATTAATATTCTGTTATCTAAATTTGCAATTGCTGAACTCCCGAATGGAAATTTTAATCTCGTTGTTGAAGTTCGGAATAAAAACAACGAATTGGTTGTACAGAAAAAAACATCTTTCCAGCGAAAAAATCCAAAAGTTCAATTTAATCTTAATGACATTGCAAGCGTAATGAGTGATAATACTTTCGCGGGAAAAATAAACAGCAAAGATTCGCTTGCTGAATTTATCCGTTCACTTTGCCCTATTGCCACCGAATCGGAAAAAACTTTTGCCAAAAATCAATTAAAACTTGCCGACACAAAACTGATGCAACAATTTTTTTATAATTTTTGGACATCGCGCAGCGTCCTTTCTCCCGAGCAAGCATGGCTAAATTATTATAACGAAGTAAAAAAAGTGAACAAGCATTTCGGCACACATATCTTGAAAGGATACGAAACAGACCGTGGAAGAATTTATTTGCAATACGGTCCTCCTGACAATCGCGAAGAATTTCCGAGTGAGCCCACTGCTTATCCTTATGAGATGTGGTTTTATTATAAGTTGATTGATATTAGTGGACTCATGCCATCCCAAACGAATAAGAAATTTATTTTTTACAATCCCGATCTAGTTACAAACAATTATACTCTTCTTCATTCTAATGCACGTGGAGAAATCTATGATTCACGATGGGAAATGAAATTGCATAGGAGGACAGTGCAGTCGCATGATTTTGAAAAAGAAGATGCTCCGCGTCATTATGGCGGAAATGCGAATGATGAGTTCAATAATCCTAAATGATTTATGAAATCAATCATATTTAATAAATGATAAAAATTGCTATTGCCATTCTTAATTGGAATGGAAAATTTCTTCTGGAAAAATTTCTACCCGATGTTATTAGTAATATTCCTGATTTTGCAGAAGTATATGTAATTGACAATGCTTCTTCTGATAATTCTATTAATCTCCTGAAAAATAATTTTCCAACTGTAAAAATAATTCTGAATACATCCAATTTTGGTTTTGCAAAAGGATATAATGAAGGATTAAAAAATATAAATGCAGATTATTTTGTACTTCTTAATTCGGATGTGCAGGTAACTCAAAACTGGATACAACCGATAATATCTATGCTGGATGCTGATAAAAATATTGCAGCTTGTCAACCTAAACTTTTGAATTACAATGTGAGAAATGAATTTGAATACGCGGGCGGAGGCGGAGGATTTATTGATAAATGGGGATATCCGTTTTGCAGAGGAAGAATTTTTAATTCATACGAAAAAGACACAGGACAGTATAATGATGCGAGAGAAATTTTTTGGGCGAGTGGTGCATGTTTGTTTATTCGGTCAAAAAATTATTTTGAAGCAGGAGGATTAGATGAAGATTTTTTTGCTCACATGGAAGAAATTGATTTGTGCTGGAGAATAAGAAATCTTGGATTTAAAATTTTTTACTGCCCACAATCTGTTGTATATCATGTAGGCGCAGGTACATTAACAAAAGCGAATCCCAAAAAAACTTTTTACAACTTCCGCAATAATCTTTTATTGATGTATAAGAATCATGCATCTGAATTTTTTTATTTAAAATTTATTCTCCGTGGAAGTTTGGACGGACTTGCAGGAATTAAATTTTTACTTTCCGGAGATATTGCTCATTTCTTTGCAGTGATAAAAGCACATTTTAGTTTTTATTCTTTGTTTGGCAAAACGATAAAAAAAAGAAAAGTAATTCAAAAAAACATAAAACGTTATACAACTAGTTGCGTTTATAGAGGAAGCATTGTATGGGAATATTTCGTGAAAAAAAAGAAGATGTTTTCAGAATTGGAAGAGAAATTGTTTTGAAATAATTTTTCAATATCTTCAAAATCACTTCACCGCATCCACCACCGCACTAAACGTTTTAGGATAGTTCATGGCAAGGTCAGCCATTACTTTACGATTAATGCCAAGATTTTTTTTAGTAGCCAGCGAAATAAAATTAGAATAAGAAAGTCCATGTTCACGCACGGCTGCATTGATGCGTTGCACCCAAATATTACGATAAACTCTTTTCTTTTTCTTCCTTCCTACGTATGCGTAGGTAAGTCCTTTGTCATAAATATTTTTTGCAATAGAAAAAATATTCTTGCGTTTTCCCCAATAACCTCTTGTTTTTTTGAGAACTTTTTTTCTGCGTGCGCGTGAAGCAACACTATTTACGGAACGTGGCATAATTTTATAAAATTAAAAATTCATTATACTACAAGCATGTTTTTTACCCTACGCATATTGGTATTGTTCACCAATGTAGAATGAGTAAGATGACGTTTTCGTTTTTTTGATTTCTTGGTCAGAATATGACTTTTGAAAGCATGTTTCCTTTTTATTTTTCCTGACGCAGTGAAACGGAACCTTTTCTTGGCGCTGGAATTTGATTTCATTTTAGGCATAACTAATGTTTGTTATTCGTTATTCGTTATTCGTTATTCGTTATTCGTTATTCGTTATTCGTTATTCGTTATTCGTTATTCGTTACTTGCAATGAGATTGTCGAACTATTCGTTATTTTGTTTTTATGCAATTACCTGCGAGTGTGGAGAAATTACAATTTTTTTTGTTTCTCTTACTCCCTATTCTTTGTGGTGTTCTTTTTTACACGGTCCAATAAGCATGGTCATTTTTTTTCCATCCTGTATCGGTTTTTGGTCTATTCTTCCAAACTCTTCTAATTCTTGCGCAAATCGTATCAGTAGTTCTTCTCCTTGTTTCTTGAACATGATGCTTCTTCCTTTGAAAAACACGTATGCTCTTACTTTTGCTCCTTCTTGAAGAAATCTGATGGCATGATTCTTTTTAAAATTAAAATCATGTTCATCTGTATGAGGCGTGAAACGAATTTCTTTAACAATAACTTTCGCTGTTTTCGCCTTTTGTTCTTTCTGCTTTTTCTTTAGTTCGTATAAAAACTTTTTATAGTCAACCACCCTACAAACCGGTGGGTCTGCATTCGGTGCTATTTCCACAAGATCCAATCCTGCATTGGATGCCATCCTCAGTGCTTGAATAATCGGATAAATTCCCGCTGTAATTCCTTCTCCTACTACCCGCACTTGAGAATGTCTAATTCTGTCATTTATTCTATGCAGGTCTTCTCTTTTTTGATATTGAGACCTTCCTCCTTTATTGTATCCTTCTTTTCTTTGAGAGAAAAATGAACTCGTTTTCGGTTTGTAAAATGGTGCTGCGATGGCTAAAAATTTTGGTTTATGTTTTATGTTTAACCCAGTTGGATATTTATCCTGTGGGTGATAAAGTTTGCAAATTTACTTTTTTTCTTTAATCAATTTTCAGATATTTTTTTTGTGTTGTATTTAATATCTAAAAAAACATTGATAGTGTAGGCATTTTTTTTAACTTACATAAAAATTTAGTTCATTTCAGAAATCAAACTTCATCACGTTATCCACTTCTTCTTTTATTTTTTTAGCAAACTCTTCTGCATTAAAACTTCCTATATCTCCTTTTCCATGTTTTCTGACTGAAACAGTATTTGTAGCAATTTCTTTTTCTCCAATTATCATCATGTAAGGTACTTTCATCAATTCTGCATCACGTATCTTTTTACCAATTTTTTCACTACGGTCATCAAAAAAAATACGAATGTAATAATTTTTCAGCAATGTCAGAATATTTTTTGTATAGTCATTGAATCTGTCGCTTATAGGGAGAATGGCAATTTGTTTTGGCGCCAGCCATATAGGAAAATTACCGGCATAATGTTCAATCAAAAATCCGATAAAACGTTCGTGAGTTCCGAGTGGTGCGCGATGAATACAGATGGGTGTTTCGTCCTGATTATTTTTATTAACGAATGTCAGTCCGAATCTTTTTGGCTGTGCAAAGTCAACTTGATTGGTTGCAAGCGTAAATTCTCTTCCGATGGCGCTCCAAATCTGCACATCTATTTTTGGTCCATAGAAAGCAGCTTCATCAGAAATTTCTTTGTAAGGAATTTTAGAATCAATGAGAACATTGCGTACCATGTCTTCGGTTTGAATCCAAAGTGCCGGTTCATTCACATATTTTTTTCCGAGATTTTTTGGTGTGTGTGTTGAAAAACGCATCACATATTTTTCTATTCCAAAGAGTTTAAAATATTTTAGATAAAGTTCATTTACTGCACTGAACTCATCAGCAAATTGTTCTTTTGTGCAGTAGATATGTGCATCATTCATTTGCAAAGAGCGCACACGCATCAATCCAAAAAGTTCTCCACTTTGTTCATAGCGATAGCAAGTTCCATATTCTGCAAGACGCAAAGGCAAATCGCGATAACTTGGATTGAGTGCTGCAAAAATTTTATGATGATGCGGACAGTTCATCGCCTTTAAATAATATTTTGTTCCTTCCATATCTATAGGCGGGAACATACTATCAGCATAATAAGGAAGATGACCACTAGTTAAATATATGGACTCTTTTGCAATGTGTGGAGTGCGTACGCGCTGGTATCCGAATTTTTCTTCTGCTGTTTTTACTAATGTTTCTAATTGCTCAATCATCACAGCGCCATTAGGGAGCCACAGCGGAAGTCCCGGACCTACACTATCATCAAAAGAAAATATCTTAAGTTCTTTTCCGATTTTGCGATGGTCTCGCTTTTTTGCTTCTTCCAACATCAAAAGATATTCATCCAATTCTTTTTTGGAAGGAAAAGAAATACCATAGATACGTGTGAGTTGTTTATTTTTTTTATTACCGCGCCAGTATGCACCAGCAATGTTCAAAAGTTTTATTGCTTTAATGAATTCAGTATTCGGAATGTGAGGACCACGGCAAAGGTCAACAAAATTTCCCTGCTGATAAAAAGTAATTTGTTCGTCTTCCAACTCGTTCAGCAATTCAAGTTTATATTCATCTCCTTTTTTTTGGAAATAATCTATCGCATCTTTTCTGGAAATTTCTTTTCGCACAAAAAGATTTTTTTGTCTTGCAAGTTCCATCATCTTTTGTTCTATCTTCAAAAAATCTTCTGCTGAAATTATTTTTTCTCCTAAATCCACATCGTAATAAAAGCCGTTTTCAATTGAAGGTCCAATTCCGAACTTTATTCCCGGATAAAGTGATTCCATGGATTCTGCCATTAAGTGAGCGGAAGAATGCCATAGAACAGATTTGCTTTCGTCATCGTTCCATGTGAGGAAAAAAATTTTTGTATCGCTTACAATTGGGAGAGTTGCATCAATGACAATGTCATTTACTTTTGCGGCAAGCACATTGCGTGCTAATCCTTCACTGATGCTTTTTGCAATCTCAAGTGCAGTAATGCCTGATTCGTATTGTTTTGTTTTCCCGTCAGGAAAAGTAATAGTGATCATTTTTAAAAAGAAATGTTACAATTGATTTCCATTCATATCCATCTCCACTACATCGTATCCTAATTTGATAATTCTATCAAAAAGTTTTGCTTTGTTGCCCACTATTACAATTATCATATTGTTGTAAGGAAGATTTTCCTTTGCAATAGCATCAATTTCTTGTTTGGTAATGTTCTTTAGAATTTCCTGTTGTTTATCCACAAAGTCCTTTGTGAGATTATAGTCAATGATGCGTTTGATGAAGCCGGCTTTCTGTCTGTTGGTTTCATAAGCAAGTGCATCTTTCTGCCCGATAGAACTTTTCGTAAACAGAAGTTCATCAGCAGTGATTCCTGATTCAGCATATTTTTTTATTTCCTTCATAAACTCAACTACAGAACTGTCGGTGGCATCGCCTTTGATTCCTCCGTTAGCGGTGAAAGGTCCTGCATATTTGCTACCCGCAAAAAAAGAACGTGCTCCATAAGTCCATCCTTTATCTTCCCGAAGATTAAGATTGATGCGACTATTAAATGCACCTCCCAGTACATAGTTCATCAACGTGGTGCGGTAATATTTGCCTGTTGCATCATAAGGAAGAGCAATATAGCCAACGCGAATTTCCGACTGGGGAGCATTGTCTTTATTTACAAAATAAATTTTCGTCTTGTCAATTTTTGAAACTGCAATTTGTTCCACTTTCTTCACTTCTTTCGCTTGCCAATTTTTCAAAAAGTTAAGTTTAGGAAGAATGGTTTCTTTTATTACATCTCCTGCCACGACTACTTTTGTAATGGATGAAGAAAAATTATTCTGATAAAATAAATTCACATTCTCTAATGTAATGGATGAGACCGATTCTTTTGTTCCAATGACAGGTGTTGAAAAAATATGTCCTTTTCCATAGAGCAATTTTCTGTAAACATTATTTGCTATAACAACAGGTTGCATTAACTGATTGCCGATACTCTGCAATTGTTCTTCTTTCAGGCGATTAAAATCTTCTTTATCAAATTTTGGATGGAACAGCATTTCTTCTGCAATCTTTAATGTGGCATCAACATTTTTTGTGAGTGAAGAAATACTCATAGTGATTTCCTCATCATTTGCATTAATGTTAATAGTACTACCAAGCATACTGAGCATATCATTAATTTGTTCAGCACTATGCATCTTTGTTGACTCGTTCATCAATGTTGCAACAAGATAAGAGATGCCTGTTTTTTCAAGTTTATCTATGCGGTGCCCAATTTCCAGAGAAATAGTAATACTCACAGCAGGAATTTCATCGTTCTTCATCCCGATGGCTGATAATCCGTTCGGAAAATTTTCTGTCCAGAAGTCAGGCACTTTTACAACCGGATTAATATTGGATGCGGGCTTTTTACTTCTATCAAAATTGTCTTTAACTTTATTGTAAACAAGATTTTTGTACTCATCGCTTTCTTTTTCAACATCTTGATTTGACTTTTGGAATTGAAAATTATCGGGCTTGGCAATGATTTCTTTTTTTCCTTTCGGATAAACGCTCAGGTATACAGCATTTTTATTTTTTATATACTGATTGTACACTCGCATTACATCTTCTTTGGTTACTTTCATGTAACGTTCCATGTCGGCTTTAATATGATTTGCATTACCTGTGTATGTCTGATACGCGGCAAGTTGAGATGCTTTTCCACTTACACTACTCAGTGAATGAATGGTTTGAGATTCGTAGTTTGCCTTAAATTTTTTCAGGTCGTCATCTGTAACACCTCGTTTTTCAAATTCGGATAATGAAGCATTTACCAACGAATCTATTTGCGGCAATTTTTTGTCGGGCATTGCATAAATGCTTATGGAAAACATTCCTGCTAGTTCATTCGTGAAATTATTTATGCCTGCATTGTAAGCAATTTGTTTCTTGATAAAGTTCTGATAGAAAATAGAATTTTTGTCTTCCGAAAGAATGGAAGCCAGTGCGTCCATTGGTGCTTCATCTTTATCAAATGCAGGCATAGAGGGAAATGCAATATAAAGAAGTGGAAAACGTATATTGTCTTCGTAAGAAATGTACTTGTTTTGTTCTAATTTAATTGGCACTTTCGGTATGGGTTTTATCTCGGGAATTTTTGGAATGGGACCAAAATATTTATCAGCCAACTTCACCACTTCTGATGGATTCACATCTCCGGCAACTGTGAGCACAGCATTATTGGGTCCGTACCAGTGCATAAAAAATCTTTTCAGATCATTTACATCCATACGGTTCAGGTCTTCAATACATCCGATAGTTGTCCATGAGTAAGGATGCTTATATGGGAACAATGCTTCCGAAATTTTTTCTGATACCAATCCATAAGGACGATTATCATAATTCTGATTACGTTCATTTTTTACAGTAGAGCGTTGCACTTCAAACTTTGTTTGAGTAACAGCGTCCAGCAGAAATCCCATTCGGTCGGATTCTAACCAGAGCATACGTTCTAAATAGTTAGAAGGAACAGTTTCATAATAATTTGTACGATCCTGATTAGTGGAGCCGTTCATAACTCCGCCTGCTTCAGTTACTGTTTTAAAATGTTCTTCATCAGCCACGTGATCCGAACCCTGAAACATCATGTGCTCAAAGAAATGTGCGAAGCCCGAACGTCCGATTTGTTCACGGGCAGAACCCACATGATAAGTTACATCCACATGAACAATTGGGTCAGAATGGTCTTCGTGAATGATGATAAGCATTCCGTTTGGCAGTTGCCATTTTTCGTAAGGGATAATGAGTTCGCCAGGTTTTTTGGAAACTTTTTCTATAAGAACCGGTGAAATGTTTGTTTCAGAATTACTTTTTTTAAGTGTAAAAGAAGTAAGTGCAACTGCTACACCTGCAAGAAGAAAGATGATTTTTTTCATAAAATATTTTAGATTAAAAAAGTTAAAGTTATTCAAAAAAAACACATGAGGAATTTAAGTTTGAAGTGGGTTAAATCTTAATTTGAAGTGCTGGAAAAATAATTGTCTTGCAGTATCTTCGTCCGTCAGTTGGCTGATGATTTAAAAAACCTTATCTTTTTCTGATAACCTTAATAGAAATTAAGATACGATAGCAATAATTCAACCTTATTACCTTATTAACATAGGACTTACGCAAGAATACTTTTGGTCTCTCGCCAAGACGCAAAGTCGCCAAGAAATACGAAAATACTTTGCGTTTATCAAATCTGCGAGAAATAAATAAAGTGCGTAAGTCCTATAACAAATAAAATGAAAATAGAGTACAACAACTTATACACCCATTTTATATTTACGACACTACATCGGTTTCTCAGTTGGCTGATGATTTAAAAAACCTTATCTTTTTCTGATAACCTTAGTAGAAATTAAGATACGATAGAAATAATTCAACCTTATTACTAAGACACGAATACACCAAGTTTTTGATTTGTAAGAGAATAGTTCACCAGGATTTCTTTGTTCATCTTAGTGCCTTTGTAGCAGAATAAGAAAACTCTGCGTAAGTCCTGGAGTAATTAAAATTTTATGTAGGTTTGTTTCTAATTAAA
>JAZDJJ010000015.1:0-9732 GCA_043804035.1 Bacteroidota bacterium | reverse complement strand
TAGTCATGCTTCTTATATGCTTGGACTTACTTTCATAGACAGTTTTAAACCTAAACCTTTTTTCTTTAACTATTACGACAAGATTGTTCATAAAAACAATGATATTTTTTTTAAAAAGGATTCCAATGATTTTTTTTTTGGAAAATGTTTTAGATATTGAATTTATTAATGGAATTAGTAAAGATGAATATATTGACTCCATTGCTAAAATGAGTTCATATTCACATAAAGGAGCATTAATGTTAGACGTTATCATGAGTTTAATGTGGAATACAAACGATAGTTTGGTTATTGATTGTAAAAATGGAGAAAGGCACATTTATTATCATCAAAAATGGAAAAACAATACGTTGTCTTTTCTAAAAAACGATAGTATATTATATATAAATTTGAATAGGGTTTATAATTCTACAGTTCGTCAGGTTAAAAAAATATTACAAAAAAATACGATTAAATATGTTTTTGTAGATTTCAGAAATGGACCAGAAAGATGGCAATCTTGGAGAATAATAAACTTTTTTGGAAGAAAAGCACGATTTAGTTTTTATCAAGAAGGATTTTTTTATTGTTTAAATAATTATAGTTATCAAAAAGAAGGGTATCAAGAGAGTGGAGATGGTTTGAAATTTTATACAGGGAATATTTATGCGTTAATAGATGAAATATCTCAAAGTAGTGACGAAACAGGATGTATGATTTTAAAAACTAATCCTAATTCAATCTTTATTGGAAGAAATACTGTTGGGGCAAATGGTAATGTAGGAACAATACAATTACCATTTGAACTGCTGACAGAGTTTAGTTATTTAAAATATTCATATCCCAACGGTGAGAACTATCAAAACAAAGGAATAAAACCTGATATTAAAATTAATATCTGTGGTATTAAAACGATTGAGCAGATTGAAGCCATTATACAAAAATGTAATTTGTATAAATATGGAAAAAAATAAGAAGATTATGTCCCAAAAGTGGACTAACTTTCTTCTATACTTCGGCAAATTTCGGCAAAGCTCAATTACCAAGCTCAGTATACCATAAATCCTTTTTGATTTTTATTTTGTTTATGTGTAATTAAAAATTTTATATACATTTGCCAACATCAAAAATAATCTTTAACCTTAATTTCTATGAAAACACTTACTTCTTTATCAATCGTTGCAGCAGTAGCATTTTGCTTTTCTGTAGCATCAGCTCAGGAAAAAACAGAAACTAATGTACGGCATTCAGAAAAAAAAGACAGCACAATTTCAAAACCGGCACCGGCACATGAGATGGCTCCGGCAACAGAAACGCAGAAACAGCAAAATACGCGGAAAGCCAACTCTGGAAAATCAACCACTACTACCGGCTCCACTAATGCTCCTAAATCATCTAATGCAAAAATAGGAACCGCTACTCCGGTGGATAATAAAATTGCGGTGAGCGATCCTGGTGCTCCAGCTGATAAATCAGCCGATACCAAAAGAACTGCTGCTCCACAGTCCAAAACCACCGATGTAAAAAAAGATAAAACAACTGATGTGCCTTCTGCTAAATAGGATTATGTTTTTTTCTCGCAGAGAGCGCAGAGCAGAAATTTAATGTTTGATTGTTTTTTCTTGCAGAGGATAGTAGAGTTTTTTGTTGTATTCCGCTGATTTATGAATTATTTATCCCAAAACAATTCTCTTAAATTCTGTTACTGATAATTCTTTATCAATTTCTGATATGTATTGACGTACTGTCTTTTTATTTTCGCGGATAAATTCCTGATTCAGCAGTGTAACTTCCTGATAAAATTTATTGAGTTTACCTGTGGCAATTTTTTCGATTACATTGTCGGGCTTACCTTCTTTGCGAGCAAGTTCACGACCAATTTCCATTTCGCGTTCAATTACGGTAGCATCAATTCCTTCTTTGTCAACTGCAATTGGCGCCATAGCAGCAACCTGCATGGCTATGTTGCGTGCCACTTCATTAGAAATTTTTTTATTAAAACCAACAATTGCTGCTAACTTATTTCCGGGGTGATTGTAAGCAACAACCTGCTCTGCGTTGATAGTTTCGTAATGGGAGATGTTTATTTTCTCTCCTATTTTTATAAGCAGTTCATTTAATTTATCTTCAACAGAAAATCCATTTCCGAATGGAAAAGATTTCAGTTCATCAATTGTATTGGGAGATTTAGTAATCGCAAGGTCGGATATCGTATTTACATAAGCAGAAAATTCTTCATTGCGCGCCACAAAATCGGTTTCACAATTTACAGAAACAAGAATACCTTTTTTTTCGTCAGCAGAAATTTTAGCAAGAACAATTCCTTCTTTAGCATCGTGGCTACTGCGATTGGCAACAATTTTTTGTCCTTTCTTACGAAGAATTTCGATGGCTTTATCGGAATCGCCATTGGCTTCTATTAATGCTTTTTTGCAATCCATCATTCCCGCACCGGTAATATGACGCAAGCGATTTATCTCTGATACTGATACTGTTGCTGTTGTGTTCATAGATAAAAGTTATTTAATCTTTTTTAAATATTTGTTTAGATGACTGTATTTTTTGTCGGAATATTTTTTCCTTTTTCTTTAACTTCTTCTTTTTCTTTTTCCGTTTTCCTTTCGTTTATGCCTTCTTCAATGGCTTTGGTAATTACATCAGTGATAATCTCCACAGATGAAGCAGCATCGTCATTGGCAGGGATAGGGAAGTCAACTACAGAAGGATCAGAGTTAGTATCCACGATAGCAAAAGTTAGAATATTTAATCGTCTTGCTTCTGCAATAGCAATATGTTCTTTCAAAACATCTACTACAAAAAGTGCAGCGGGAAGACGGGTAAGATCAACAATACTACCGAAAAGTGTTTGCAATTTATCGCGGTGACGAGATATCTGCAGACGTTCTCTCTTAGCCATCGCCTCCATTGTTCCGTCAGTGTGCATGCGGTCAATGACTGACATTTCACGAATTGATTTGCGAATGGTTACAAGATTTGTAAGCATACCACCTGGCCAACGTTCAGTAACATAAGGCATGTTAATGGATTTGGCTTTTTCAGCAACAAGATTTTTCACTTGCTTTTTGGTGGCAACGAAAAGTATTTTTCGTCCTGACTTGGCAATTTGTTTAAGAGCGTTGGCTGTTTCATCCAACTTGACAATTGTTTTGTTCAGGTCAATAATGTGAATACCATTCTTGCTTCCAAAAATGAATGGAGACATAGCAGGGTTCCACTTACGGGTAAGATGTCCATAGTGAACACCTGCATTAAGAAGTTGTTCGAAAGTTACGTGTAACATTATTTAGTTTAAAGTTTAGAGTTTAGAGTTTAGAGTTGTGGTAAAGACAAAATAATTTGACGCGACTTGTTTCGCTTCTGTTGAATCAATAGGTTCTGCAAACATGTAAGTAGATATAAATACAAAAATGAAATTCAAAATGTATTTCATAAAATTAACAATTAATGTGTTACATAAATTGGTGTTGTAGTAGCAGTATAGAAAGTACCATCAGTTTCTTTATAATTGATAGTAAATGATTGCAAGCAATTAGTATCTGTTGGAGTAATTAAAAATAAATATATATGAGAATGGCATCTTGGATGAGAAAATGATATATCATTAAGATTTATAAAAATCGATTCATTAGTATAATAATCTATTTTAGCTTTAATAATATCATTGATTGTATCCATTATTGTATCATTATTATAATAGTAATTTGCTAAAACATTCAAATATTCAATATTGCTAATTATTGAATCGTTAAATGTACCACATGGTGGCCATTCAGTTAAATACTTTGTTCCAAATTTCAAAGTTATTTGAATAGAATCATACTTGCAGGTATCAAATATATTTGTATTAATAAGTATATTCATTCCTGTTGTTTCACTTTTCCATGTGCAATATTTATTTCCTTTTTTTCTGCAAGAGTTTGAAAGAAATGTTATGCTCAATATCAAAATCATTAAAAGTTTCATTTTAATTAGGACTTACGCAGAGTTTTCTTATTCTGCCACAAAGTCACCAAGGCACAAAGATTCACAAAGAAATTCTTGCGAATTATTCTCTTGTAAAGCAAAAACTTGGTGTCTTTGTGTCTTGGTGGCATAAATTTTAGTTTATAAATGAATGTTTGCGTAAGTCCTATTAATAAAGTTTTCGTTTATGGCAATCATTTTTTTGCTCTTTGTAAAATAATTTTGCGAAACTGCTCTTTAAGGTTTAGAGTTAAAAAATTAATTACCTTATACATTTTATCGTTTAGTAAATTGGAATCGTTTACGTGCTTTTTTTCGTCCGGGATTTTTACGTTCAACCATCCGTGCATCACGAGTCATAAGTCCTTCTGCACGCAAAGCTTTTTTAGTTTCAGGATCAATTGCCACCATTGCGCGGGCAATAGCAAGGCGAACTGCTTCTGATTGTCCGGTGATTCCTCCACCAGATACAGAAATACGGATGTCGTATTTATCAAGGCAGTTAATTGTTTTGAGTGGTTGAATTACTTTATTATGTAGAATAATAGAAGGGAAATACTGTTTATATTCTTTATTGTTGATAGTAATATTTCCTTTGCCTTTGAGCACCAGGGCGCGAGCCACTGATGTTTTTCGTCTGCCTACGGTTTGAATTAATTTCATTTATTAAAAATTTATTTATTTTTCATACTGACAAAATTATCACTTTCACAACATTCTCTGTAGATACCTTTTTCTTTGATATTTTTTAGATTAACAGTTTTTGGTTGCTGAGCTTCATGGGGATGTATTGCATCGGCATACACATGTAAGTTCTTGATGATTTGTCTGCTAAGACGTGTAGTAGGAAGCATTTTACGTACAGCATGTTCAATCACAAATTCCGGTTTTTTGAACAGCATTTCTTTTGGAGTAGAAAAACGTTGTCCTCCGGGATAAGTAGTATGACGAACATACACTTTGTTGTTCATTTTTTTTCCGCTGAATCGTACTTTGCGGGCGTTGATAATTATTACATTATCTCCTGCATCTATGTGCGGAGTAAAGTCGGTTTTGTGTTTACCGCGAAGCAAGTAAGCAACTTTAGAAGCAAGCCGTCCTAAAATTTCATTCTCTGCATCTACGAGGAGCCACTTTTTTGTTTCTCTCGTTTCTTCATTTTTGCGGAAGATTGTTTTGTAACTGGATGTGTTCACTTATTTAATTATAAAAAAATTAAGTATAAAATATGATTTTAAAATAAGATTGCAAAGGTAATAAGTATTTTGAATTCAGGAAAAATAATAATTTAAGGAACCTAAATTCAAGTAATTAATTCAGGAATCTTACCTTGTTTCGCCCTGTGAATACTCGCATTTAATTCAAATCCAAGCAGCAGAATGAGTGAATTAAAATAAATCCACAAGAGAATAACAATCAACGTTCCAATAGAACCATATAATTTATTGTATTTCCCAAAATGATTTACATAATAAGCAAATAGCAATGATGTAAGAATGGAAAACACAGTGGCAAAAATGGAACCTGCTGAAACAAATCCCCATTTTATTTTTCTGGATGGAGCGAGATAATAAATAAAAGATATCATACAAAAACAAAGAGTGAATACAATGAGCCATCGTCCGATTTGAATCAGATAAAAAGTTAATTGTTCTTTTTCAATAAGATAATTTAAAACAACCTCACTACCAATAAGCAAACTAATAGCAATAATAATCAGCACCGTTGAGATGATCACCAGCAGCAATGAAATGAGTCGTTGCATAAGAGAACTGCGTATTTCAACAACGTGATAACTGCTATTAAAAGACGAAATCAATGCATTAAAACCGTTGGTGTAAAAATACAGAGCAGCAAGAAAACCAAACGACAGCGCTCCACCATGCTGATTACGAACAATATCTTCTATGGTTTCGCTGACTGCCGAATAGGCATCGTGTGGCATAAATTCTTTAAGAAGACCAAGAATCTGTTCCTGAAAATTTTCAATAGGAATGTAAGGAATCAATGAGAATAAAAAAATCACAGACGGAAAAAAGGCGAGAAAGAAACTAAAAGTGAGCGATGATGCCCGTTCGGTAAGTACACCTTTTTGCATTCCTTTTACAAAAAACTCAGCGACATCATACATTGGCATTTGCTTAAATCCCGGCAAACTTTTTCTTTTGGTAAAACCAATGAGTCGGGTTATAAATTTGGAATGAAAGAAACGGGTCGCAATTTTTTTTAAAACCGTTTTTTTAAGTTCGGCAATCAATGCACTAAACCAGAAGTCGTTCATCGGAATAGAATTAATGATAATAATTATTTTTCCAGCACCAATGGATTTGCCAATCCTGAATATTCTATCAGATCCATACTGATTGAGCCAACTAATATTTTTGCTTCGGCACGAACGGGAATTTTATTTTTGTCGTCTGTAATCCATGCATTCATATCTTCTTCTCTTTTAAAAATTCTACCTTTCTGCACTACAGGTCTGAACTTCATGCAGCGAATTTTTCCTATGTCGGTTTTGATAATTTCTTTGCACACATATTTTATTTTTAAAGGCCACACTTCATTATCCATAAAACATTGTATCTCTAATATATCATCTGTTTTTATATTGGAGAAATCAATGGTACGTGCATAGTAAAATGCAGATAACATATCCTGAATATTCTCGGGCAAATCAAATTTTTTTTCATCGCTATCAACAGTATTTTTATAGTTATTGTAAATCTGATTCTGGTTGATAATGTAGCCCCCCTCGTTGCATCTGCGGATGAAAAGCCAGGGGATAATTGCTTCTTCGTCAATATAGGATTCAAATCTATCGCGCACTTTAAAAAACCAATCAAACGCACCGGTGGAATAACCAATTCCTATGGCGTGAAATGTGTTTCGCTCTCCAATCTGTTTGTTCTCGTCAGTTATCTGAATAGTTGCTTCACCGGCATTGATAAATCCATAATGCATACGATATTTTAATTTTTCTCCGCGAATGAAAGCATCATTTTTTATTGTGCGGAGTTTATCATCAGTATTATCAATCGCACTCACACTTTTTCTATGAGTAAGAAAAGAATTATTTCTTTGAAAAAAAAAAGATGTTTCAAGGAAAAAAAAAGAAAGAAAAATGATTATGTTTTTCAGATTTTTCATTGTCTTGCTTTTCACTTGTGTTTATTCGTAATTAAAAAAAATGGAATACCAACTGTTGCACAAGGAACACCATTTTTGTAATTCATATTTTGTTGTTGTCCAACAAAAGTAGTTAATTTGGTATTGTTAAATAAGTATAGGGATTGCTTGGCTAATTTTTATTTTTAAGGTGCTGGAAAAATAATTGTCTTGCAGTATCTTCGTTCGTCAGTTGGCTGATGATTTAAAAAACCTTATCTTTTTCTGATAACCTTAGTAGAAATTAAGATACGATAGCAATAATTCAACCTTATTAACAAATAAAATGAATAGGACTTAGGCACTGGTGTCATTGCATAGGAGGAACGCCCGAAGCAATCTTTTTTCTTATTAGAGATTGCTTTCACTTCGCTTCGCTTTGTGTCGCAATGACGAAACGGATCTGCCTGTGCCGAACACGGCAGACAGGTTTGCGTAAGTCCTATAGAAAATAGTAACCTATATTTCTTCTATACTTCGGCAAGCTCAGTATACCATAAATCCTTTTCGATTTTTATCCCGTTCTCGTATTGAGCTTTGCCGAAATATTGGTATTTGAGCATCGGACATTGAGCTTGCCGAAATGCCGAAATATTGGTATTTGAGCATCGGACATTGATCTTGCCGAAATGCCGAAAATACTTGTATTGAGATGGTTATTGAGCTTGCCGAAATATTGCCGAAATATGTGTAATTAAAAATTTTATGTATGTTTGTGCGTAAGTCCTAATATTAATAAAACACTAATTTCTAAATCTTCTAAAAAATTGATTACAAAAAAATCGATTAGCGAAACGAAAAATACTATTTCATCTTTCATTGAAAAGCATTTTCGTCATTTCAATGCAGCCATTATGGTGGATGCCGCAAAAGCATATAATACTCATTTGGAAGAAAAAGGAAAAATGATGATTACTCTAGCAGGTGCTATGAGTACGGCTGAGTTAGGAATTTCTCTTGCTGAAATGATTCGCAAAGATAAAGTGCATATCATCTCCTGCACAGGTGCAAATCTGGAAGAAGATGTTTTTAATCTTGTGGCACACGACCACTACAAACGAATTCCCGGCTATCGTGACCTTAGCCCACAGGACGAATGGAAACTTTTTGAAAATGGTTTTAATCGTGTTACCGATACCTGTATCCCTGAAGAAGAAGCAATGCGAAGAATTGAAAAACATATTATTAAATTGTGGAAAGATGCAGAGACAAAAGGTAAAAGATATTTGCCTCATGAATTTTTTTACAAACTTTTGTCAAGCGGAGAACTTAAACAATATTATCAAATTGACCCAAAAAATTCATGGCTATTGGCTGCTGCAGAAAAAAATCTTCCTATTATAGTTCCCGGCTGGGAAGATTCTACGCTCGGAAATATTTTTGCTTCATATTGTCTGACAGGAAAATTAAAACCTACAACTATAAAATCCGGAATTGAATACATGATTTTTCTGGCTGATTGGTACACTAACAATTGTAAGGAAAAAGGTATTGGCTTTTTTCAGATTGGCGGTGGAATTGCTGGTGATTTTCCGATTTGTGTAGTGCCAATGTTGATTCAGGATTTAAAAAGAAAGGACACTCCTTTTTGGTCATACTTCTGTCAAATTTCTGATTCGACAACTAGTTACGGTTCTTATTCCGGTGCCGTACCAAATGAAAAAATTACTTGGGGAAAATTGAGTCCAACTACTCCGCGTTTTATTATTGAATCAGATGCGAGTATTGTTGCACCACTTATTTTTGCTTATGTGCTGGAATGGTGAAGAAAATTATTTTCCGAATTCCATTCTTTTGAATATATGCTTAAAAAAATCCTTTTCTTTTTATTTTTGTGGATTGCATTCATCAGTCATTCTCAAAGTTATACTATTAGCGGTTATATAACGGACTCCATTGATGGAGAATCTGCTATTGGAACTATTGCTTGCGTAAAAGGCACTACTATGGGAGTAAGTGCAAATGTATATGGATTCTATTCTCTAAGTATTCCAACAGGTTCTTATGTTATCAATTATAGTTGCATAGGATATAAGACAATTTCCCGTCATATTCTCTTGGATAAAAATATTGTTCTAAACATAAAAATGTCTGCTGATATCACAAAATTAAAGGAAGTAGTGATTACTGCCGATAATCAAAAAGAACAGGTTCAATCAACACAAATGGGAATGATAAACATTCCAATAACGCAGATTAAAAACGTTCCTGCTATAGGAGGAGAAGTGGATATTATGAAAATAGTGCAGTTAATGCCGGGCGTGAAACGCGGTGGAGAAGGGCAAAACGGTATATTCGTAAGAGGTGGTTCCGGTGATGATAACCTGATACTACTGGATGAAGCAGTTGTTTACAACGTTTCTCACTTATTTGGTTTCTTCTCTGTATTTAATAATGACGCACTGAAAGATGTTACCATGATAAAAAGTGGCTTCCCTGCAAAATATGGCGGGCGGCTTTCCTCTGTGATGGATATACGAATGAAAGAAGGTGATATGCAACATATTCACGCCGAAGGAGGTATAGGATTACTTTCTTCACGTTTGACAATACAAGGACCTATAAAAAAAGATGTTATGTCTTTTATCCTTTCTGGCAGAAGGT
>JAZDJJ010000014.1:0-27556 GCA_043804035.1 Bacteroidota bacterium | reverse complement strand
GTATGGCACAGCAAACAACAACTTGTTGATCAATTAACGGAATACATCAAGACATATAACGAAACAAGAATGAACCCGTTTAAATGGACTTATAATGGCAAAAAGCAAAAGTAAATGAACTTAGAAATCTTTACACTAGTGGAGCAATATCTTGTTTTTGCTGAAGGACAAGCAATGCAAAGAGTGCCAATGTATATGAATGATTGGATAGAAAGACTTGATGAATTTCTACAGATTAACAGAAAAGATATTTTAAAAAATGCTGGTAAGGTCTCGCATGAATTAGCAAAAGAATTAGCGGAAAAAGAATATGATAAATATTATATAAAAAAGTTAAATGAGCCAAGCAGAGCAGATAAAGATTTTGAAGCTTTTGCGAATAAAGCGGTTAAACTTGTTAGCAAGGGTAAAAGGGAAAATTTACCCCGTTAGATATACCGAACAGAAATAGATTTCCGGATTTTTACAAACAACCTTCCTGCATATTTTCCGAAAATCAAATTCTTTTGAGTATAGATTTTAGTATGAAATTCAGACCTCTTGTGATGTTAGAGATTTTTCAGCAAACCCTATTTAATTGCTTCGTTCATACTTATCTTTTTTCCATCCTTATATGCTGCCACAAAAGCATCTGATAATCCTTTTAAAATCAATTCATCTTTCAGTTTGCTTGCTGAAACGTAATCCGAAAATTCTCCAACTGTAAACACAGTCAGTCCGTTTTCGTCTTTATAATTTTTTATTCCCATTCCGGCAATACCGAGAAAAGTATTAACGATGTCGATGGACACTTGTTCGCGGAAAGCCCCTATCTGAATCTTGAAAATGATTCCGGAAGATGAAAGAACGGTAGAAGAAGAAGAAGCGGGAGTATATGTCTGGGTTTCTTTCATAAGCACCTCTTGTCCCGAAGCAATTAAATTTTTTGCAGCAGACAAACTGATTCTTTTTCCCTGATAGTAAGCAGTAACAAAAGCATCTTTTATTCCTCTCGTTACGATGCTGTTCTTTAAGATTTCGGCTTTTGAGTCATCATTAAATCTTCCGGTTGTGTAACGGAAGAGTCCATTATCGGTATGTTCGCTGTTAAGTGGAGAAATATTGTAAAGTTGTGCAGCAGAGACCTCTTTTGAAAAAACACCTATCTGAACTGTGTAAAATAATCCGCTCACATTTTTTACATTGGTTGTAGCAGCAATAACTGATGTTCCTGCTGGTAAAGATGCAATGCTTTGCGTTTGTACTGTGGATGTAATATTTTGCATTTGTGCAGAGGATATGGCGGATTGTAGAGTTGCGACAGTTTGCGTTTTTACGGGAGTTGTAATATTTTGTGTTTGTGCAGAAGCTAAAATATAATCCACATTCTCTCCTGCGTTTCGTGCTTTGGTTAGCGCTTCGCTCATTGAGATTCTTTTCCCATTAAAGAATGCAACTATAAAAGCATCACGATAACCGAGATTATGCACCTGATTTTTTGCTGTGTTAGCCATTCCAAATTTAATAAACAAGCCGGCAGTGTACCGCTTAAATCCCATTGGAGTTGTTTCTGCCATAATAGGTTTTAATCCTTTAAACAAATCTTGTGGTATGGCATTTCTGAACGCTCCTATCTGCACTTTAAATATAAGTCCATCGGGCATTGGCGGATCAACAGGAATGGGCTTGGAAGAAGAATATGCAGAAGTCACATCAATTTCTAAACGGTCAAAGATGGAATAGAAATAGTTGCTAAGTATAGGTGTAGTATTTTGCGTTTGTGATGGTGCAGCACTTTGTACTTGTGATGGT
Organism: Bacteroidota bacterium; assembly: GCA_043804035.1. GTDB lineage: Bacteria > Bacteroidota > Bacteroidia > Palsa-948 > Palsa-948 > JAZDJJ01. The sequence continues at coordinate 25,765 of JAZDJJ010000014.1, read as the reverse complement.
ACAGTACTTTGTGCTTGTGCTGGTGCAGTATTTTGCGTTTGTACTGGTGCAGTGTTTTGTGCTTGTGATGGCGCAATATTTTGTGATGTTTCTTTCTTCTCTTTATTTTCTGTTTCCTTAATATTTGTTTTTGTTGCAGAAGTAATTTCTTCGTATGCTTGTTTATCTAATGATTGCAAATAAAGTTCTGCTTCTATGCTTTTGAAATTACTTTCTGATTCTGTGTTTTTCGCTATGAATTTCAATGAATCAGATTTTGATTGGTTTCGCAACATCTGTTGGTCAAGTGCTTCGGATTCTTTAATGAGTTTTGTTCTCTCAGCAGGATCGGTAGTAGTGTTGCTTTTTGCTGATAGTTGTTGTGATTCCTTAAACTGTGAATTAGCCAGTTCTTGATATTCGTCCGCTTGATTTTGCTGACGCTTTGCATTGTTCATTGCCAAGTCCGCTTCTTTTTTCAAAGCTGTGTAGTGTTCGTATTTATCTTTGTTTTTTATTGTTTCAGAAGCAGAAACTGTGGTTGTAGTAGTTTTTTCAGTTGGAGAAGAAACTGCTGCAAGTTCAGGATGTTCTTTTTTTATCTCCGTGGCTTTTTCCCAACTTTCAATGGCAAGTAATTGCTTTGTCTTTGATTCTTTTTCTACATCTGCGGCTTTTTTCTTACTTCCTTCTTTTTTTAGTCGTTGTGATTCTGCTTGAAGCGAAGAAGCCCAGTCGTCATATACTTTTTGTTCTTTTGTTTTTTGTTCGTATTCGTTTGTAGTGTTTGCCGATTCCGATAATTTATTTTCATAGTAGGAATTAATATTTTTTGTTCCTATAATATTTTCAGGCGGAACAGAAGACGATGCAGTTGTTTGGGTTGTTGAACTTGCTGCTAATGTTTCTTGTAATTTCAGGTTGTCAACTTTATTGCGACTGTCGGCGGCTTTCTGACGTTTATCTTTTGCTGTTAATTGCAGTTCGGAAATTTTATTTTGAATTTGTTTTTTCTCTGTTTTATTTGCAGTGGATGATGATTGTGTTTTGAGTGAAACAATTTGTGTATCTATTGAATCAGCCCACGATTGATAGATATTTGCTTTTGCTTCTTCTTTCTCTATATTTTTTGTTTTGCTTTCAACGTCATTCAGTTGTTTGGCAAAAACATCAGAGTAAGCCAAAACAGTTGCAGTGGCAGATGTTTCGTTATTAACTGTACCCTCTGTACTTGCAATGATTGATGAGGGGAGTGGTGTTCCTTTTACAACAGATGTGGCTATTGCTGATTGTGTGATAATTGTATCGGCTTTTGCTTGTAATTGTTTTGCCTGAATGTTGAGCGTTTCTGCTTCTTTCTGTTTGATTGGTATTTCTTTTTCCATCTCTTCGGCTTGCTGTATCATAGATGTTTTTACAGTAGATTTTTTTTGCTTTTCGGCTTCGGTGCGTAGTCGTTTTGTTTCTTTTTGCATATCACTCACATCTTGTATGGCATTTAAATATTTTGTCATTGTTTTATCGGCAGTGGTCTGTGCTTCTTCTGCTTGTTTGTTCAATGCTTCTGCAAAATCATCAGCATTCTTTAATGTTTCAGATTGTTTTTGTAGTTCTTCTTTTTTTGCGAGGAGTTTGTTAATGTACTCTTCGCTCGCATTTGATTTGATAGCGGTTTCAAAATCCTTTGCAAATTTTAATTCCACATCGGCTTGCTCCTGTTTTGCTTTTGCCTGTTCATTGAGTTGTGAAGAAACCACCAGCGACATTGCTGCTTCTTTTGAAAACTGCTCTTCTTCTTTTGATAATTTATTTGCTTTATCTATCTGTTGATTTTTTTCTTCCTGATTTGTTATATCCTCTGCATTTTTCAAAATATCTTCTGCTTCTTTGTGTTTAGCCATTGCATCTTCATTTTTTATTTTGACATAAGTTTCTGCAGCATTAGCATTCTTGCGCAATTCATTTGCATCTTTCTGAGTTTCTTTAGAATCCTGGTACGCCATTTCAATAATATCGGAATTTGTAACAGAACTTACAGGGGTTTTTGTTGCAGCAGAAGTTTTTGGAGAAACATCTACAGCGGTGATTTCCGTGTTTTCTTTTACAACATTTTCTTCGGGCATAACATTTTCTTCGGGCAAGGTTTTTTCAACAGGAGTTTTGTTTTTGGTTGTAGGTTTTGTTTTAACAGAAGTTTTTGAAGAAACATCCATAGCAGTTATTTCCGTATTTTCTTCTTCTATAGTATTTACTTCAAGCAGTGATTTTTCTTTAATGAAGTTCAAAGCAAACAGAAGGTCGGTGCTATCAATATCTGCTTCAAAATTGTTTGCAATGATTATTTTATCCCGTTCGTTTTCGTTTATGAGAGATATCTGTTGCTTGAGTGGTTTCAATTCTAATTGAGGAGGTACCACCACTAACTCAGAAGATTTTTTGAACCCCTCCGATTCCACTGCAAACATAAATTTTCCTCCGTTGGGAAGAGTAAGTGAATAAGAACCGTCTTTGTTATTAGAGTTGGCAACTGTTACAACTTCGTTTTTAGAAATATCAGTTATTGTAATTTTTGCTGCTGGCACTTCATCGCCAACTTTTTTGACAAGTATTCCTTTGATAATGGCAATATTAAGTGGCTTTCTTTCCAATAGTATTTTGTAAACTGTTATCGTTCCCTGCGTACCTTCTCTGCGTGAAGAAAAATAAGCGGTATGGTCAGTAGAATCAGAAACAAACAAAATATCGTCATCGGGAGTATTGATGGCAAAATCCATATTCACAGGTTTGCCCCAGTCCTTTCCATTCCACTCACTTTTAAAAACATCATAACCACCCATACTGTTATGTCCTTTTGAACAGAAGTAAAGTGTTGTGCCGTTGGGATGAAAGAAAGGAAAGTCCTCATCGTATTTTGTATTTATCGTTGCATTCAACCGAATGGGCTTGCTCAAATCTCCATTGGGCAGGCGGTTCACATAAAAAATATCTTTTCCATTCTTGTCGTCATCGCCATAACTTGAAAAATAAATTTGGTTACGGTTGGGGGCGAGATACATTATATTTTGCTCTTTTTTCTTTTTGTCAACCGATGTTAATAAATCTTCGGGCTTGACGATGAGCTTAGAGTTAAACTCTGTGAGATTGTAAGAGCGAAAAAAATCAGCATCAGTCATTTCTTTTTTTTCCAGCACAGAAAGTTCGGTGATATTTTTCAAAAGTTTTTTCCCATTGGCGCACATTTCAATCTGGCGGTTCACATCATATTTTTCCTGTTGTCTTGAAGATGCTATCTTTTTATACTTGTTATATCCATTGATGGCATCTGCAAAACGATAGTTAAGGTGGTATGCTTTGCCGAGATAGAAAAAAACTTCTTTATCCACATTTTGTTTTTGTCTTTTAGCAGCATATTCCAAATAAGGGATGGCTTTTTCTTTGTTGCTGGCAGAGTAGAGCAAACAGGTGCCGAATTTGTAATTGTATTGCGCATCTTTTGAATACAAGCTGAGCAGTTGAGAGAAAAGCGGATACGCTTTGGTAAATTCTTCTTCTTCAAAAAGTTTATTTGCCTGTTTTTTGAGGTCTTCTTCGGATGAAAAAATATTTTGCCCACGCAAGACGTGAGTAAATAGCAGAACATTGCACGTGAAAGCCAAAATATAATAAACTGTTTTTTTCATATTACAAAGATGTTCAACCCAAATTATTGGCATACATCTTTTTAAAACTATAAAATTAGTTTATTATATCAAATGTAGGATTGTCTATTTGGTCTATGGTATTAGGACTTACGCACAAACGTAAAAATATAATTTGAATACACACTAAAAAGTTATTAACAACGGATTGAATTATTAACTCCGCCATTTATGGCGGAGATTAATGAAATCCAATATCTAACGGCTTTAGCCATAACTTTATATATAGTCGTTTTTTATCAGGGCTGAAGCCCGTGTTCTCTTTTGGTTTCTTCTCCGCCATAAATGGCGGAGTTAATTTGTTTTATCTTAATGCTCCGTATCCATTTGGTATTTGATCTTGGTAATTGAACTTGCCGAAATAGCCAAAATATCAGCGAAACTCTGCGAATTTATCTGTGTTACTCCGCGTGAAAGCATTTTTGCGTTAGTCATAGGTATATAACAAACCGGATTTTTTCTAACAAGTATTTCAACCCTACATAAAAAATTCAATTACACATATTTTTCGGCATCTGTTCTGAACTTGTTTCTTTCAATAACTTTCTTTTAAGTAATCACTGCACTAAAAACATCGCTCCAAGGTCCTTTATGTCCGCGTGTATCCACCCAACAGGCGAAACCATAAAGGCGTTTTTGGGAATTGCTCACATATTCGGTATGAGGAGAACGCTGTGCCTCTATATGTTTGGTGCAGTTATCTGCTGTGGCTGGCGGGGGTTCGCCTATGCTGAATTGAATGAGACAATGGTGCATACCTGCTTCTTTACCTCGTCCCTTGGGATTGCCTGCTTCTCTAAAAATAAAAGTCATCATACCGGGACTGTTTGATTTTAGTTGAATATCAGGAACATCCTCCGCAACACGCGCCTCAGTGAGTATGGTATCTTCCACGTGGAGACCCAGTTGAACTTTCAGTTTGTCGCTCACCGCATCATTTTTTGCAATGTATTGAGCCACTATTTTGCGGATGCCACCTATTCCGCTTTCATAATTCTTGCGAGCAACGTTTCGGGCGGTTACATCGCTTTTCTTATGATCGCCATGCGGAGGCGCAAGAACATAAGCATTCTGATAAGTGGTTTGTAGCCCCTGCAAGAATGTCCATTTTGCTGAAGGGATACCCAAAAGGGCTAAGTTTGCGCCTGCTACGGACATAAAAACACCCTGCCACAAGTAGAATTGTACTTCGGCGTTTGGAATGTAATCAATTTGTTTTTTCATAGTTTTTATTAGTTATTGGTTAATTGCCTATAAATTGAGTTTCTATCCTTATGGATAGAGTTTCCATCCTTGTGGATAGAGTTTCTATCCTTGTGGATATAGTTTCCGTCCTTGTGAATATAGTTTTTGTGGTCAATCATAGAGTTGTCATCTTTTTTTCCGAAATTTTATTCCTTGTATATTCCTTATATATTGTCTTGAATCCATAAATTAAAGACAGTAAGTTATATTTGTCATAAAAGAAGAAATATTGATGCTAATCGCCAAAAAGTTTTCTCGTTAATATAGTCAGAAGGTCGTCATCGTAGAGCCATACATAAACTATAGCAACAGTTATTCCACCTGCCGACTGCTCAATAATTTGCCAAAGGATATCTATTAAAATATATTCGGGAGTAAGAGAACTATTGAATGAAACTCCGATGACCAAAGCAAAAAGATAAGATGACGCTCCAAGAATGGCTCCCGAAATCAGTCCTTTCAAAAAAGGACGCTTTGCAATATGTTTGTGAAATTGCATCGTGAATATTCTTGTCAGCAGGAAGCCAAGGATAAGATATACAACAATAGAACTGGTCAGAAAAATTCCTAAGGGATAGGATAGTCGTGCAATATCATTTAGAATCACACCATGCCATAAATAGGAAAGCGAAAACATTACCAAAGAACTAAATAGCCAGGAAAGAAAAAATCTTTTTGTGTTCATGCTTTTCTTTTAATCCTATTGTAAATTTAAATTATTGCTGTCAGTAAGTTAATGTCTTTGTAAGGAAGATTAAAGAGTTCTCCGAGGTATTTATTGATAAGAATACCATTATAGATATAAATTCCGTTTCTCAATCCTGCATCGTACTTAAGTATTTTGCCTACGCCTCCGTATTCACCTATATTTAAAAGAGTGGGTCCGCAAACAGTACTAAATGCATAAGATGCTGTGCGCGAAACGCGTGAAGGAATATTCGGTACGCAATAATGTATCACGCCATGTTTGCGAAAAACAGGATTAGTATGGCTTGTTACTTGTGATGTTTCAAAACATCCGCCTTGGTCAATGCTCACATCAATAATCACCGAACCTTGTTTCATATCCTTCACCATCTCTTCTGAAATTATACAAGGTGCTTTTCCCTGTTTGGAGCGAATGGAGCCAATCACCACATCTGCTGTCTTTAAATGTTTTTGTATAACCTTTGGATGGATGACGGAAGTGAAGACGCGTCTGTTGAGTGCAGTTTGTATTCTTCTTAACTTGTAAAGCGAATTGTCAAATAGTTTTACTGTGGCACCAAGACCTAACGCAGCGCGCGCCGAAAATTCGCCAACAGTTCCTGCACCTAAAATAACTACCTCTGTTGGAGAAATTCCTGCTATGCTGCCAAGAAGTATTCCTGCTCCGTTATTCTCATTACTTAAATATTCGGCTGCGATAAGAATAGAAGCGGTTCCCGCAATTTCTCCCATAGCACGAACTATAGGATAAATTCCCTCTTTATCTTTTATCCAGTCAAATGCAATAGCAGTGATACGTTTAGATAATAATTGACGAACAAAATTTTCCGGTTGAACAGCAAGTTGAAGCGTAGAGAATAAAATTTGTCCCGGCTTCATCATCTCAATTTCTTTGAGCGAGGGGGGAGCAATCTTTAAGATGACGTCTGCTTTGTAAACTTCCTTGGAAGAATATGCAATCTCTGCGCCTGCTTCGCTATAATCACTATTTTGAAAGTTAGACATCTTGCCCGCATTGTTTTCTACAACAACACGATGCCCGTTGTTTACCAGCACATTTACAGCATCAGGAACTAATCCGATTCTGTTTTCCTGAAAAAAAATTTCGCGCGGTATGCCGATAAATAGTTTTTCTTTTTTTGTGATTACTTCCAGCATTTCTTCCTGAGGAAGGAGCATTCCCACTGGAATATTTTTTGATAAATAACTTTGTGATGGGGACATAAATAAATTAAAAAAGAAAGTGAATTTACAATAATTCTTTTAGAAAATGTTAATAATTCTTTTTTCAGTTTCTACTTCAATCTTAACTCTCACGCAATCTTCGGGAAGAAGATGTTCAATTTTTTCTGCCCATTCTATGAAGCAATAGTTTCCACTGAACAGATAATCTTCATACCCAAGGTCAAAAATTTCGGTTTCGGTTTTAATTCTATAAAGATCTATATGAAAAATTTTTTTACCTGTTTTCGTTTGATATTCATTAATGAGCGAAAAGGTGGGACTACCTGTGGAATCTTTTACTCCGAGAATGTTGCAGATTGTTTTTATCAATGTTGTTTTTCCCGCACCAAGTTCGCCATAGAAACAAAAAATCTTATTGTCTTTGTCTTTTGCAAAATTAAGAATTTGATTAGCAGTATCATTAAGTTCAGAAATATTTTTTATGATAATTGATTTTGCCACCGAAGTATGAATATGAAACTATTTTGCATTCAATATAATAAAGGGTATCACCATTTCTTCCAGCGAAATTCCTCCATGCTGAAATGTATTACGATAAAGATTTACATAATGATTGTAGTTATTTGGATAGACGAAAAAGTAATCTTCTTTTGCAAAGATATATGTCGTGCTCACATTTAGCCGTGGCAGAAATGCATCTTCGGGATTATATACTTCCATTACATCTTTTTTTTCAAAACTCAAACTTTTTCCCTGTTTGTAACGGAGATTAGTTGTGGTATGTTTGTCGCCAATCACCTTTGACGTTTTAGTAATACGAATGCTTCCGTGATCAGTGGTAATAACAAGCACTCCTTTTTTTTCTGCTATTTGTTTGATAATGTCGTACAGCGGTGAATGTTCAAACCATGAAAGCGTGAGAGAACGATAAGCCGCATTGTTATTTGCAAGTTCGTGAATTATTTTCATTTCAGTGCTTGCATGCGAAAGCATGTCTACAAAATTATATACAATCACATTCAGTTTATTCTGCAAAAGATTGCTAATGTTGTCTGCAAGTTTTTTCCCTTCGCTATGATTGAGAATTTTGTGATAAGAATGTTTTATATTTTTTCCCCAACGTTTGAGTTGTGCAGTAAGAAATTCCGGTTCATATTGATTTTTACCACCTTCATCTTCTTCGTTCAGCCATAGGTTTGGATAAAGTTTTTCCATTTCAGCAGGAAGAAGTCCTGAGAACAATGCGTTGCGGGCAAACTGGGTAGTGGTTGGCAGTATACTATAATAGAGTGATTCGTTTTCTGTTTTGAAATATTCATTCAGGATAGGTTGTATCATTTTCCATTGATCATAGCGCAAATTATCAATCACAATGAGGAAGACAGATTCTTTCCTATTAAGCAAATCAGGAATTTTATTTTTCAAAATGGTATGAGAAAGCAAAGGAGGAAGATTTCTGCCGGTAAGCCAACTGATGTAATTTGTTTCAATGAATTTTGAAAATGAAATATTCGCTTCCTGTTTTTGCATCTTCAGAATACCTGTCATACTTTCGTCTGCCGATTTATCTAACTCCAATTCCCAATAGATAAGTTTTTTGTAAATGTCAATCCATTCGTCAGCATTCAGATTATCAGAGAGCATCATTCCTATGTTGCGGAATTCCTGCTGGTAATGGGAAGTTGTTTTTTCAGAAACAATACGTTTGTTATCAAGAATTTTTTTTAACGAAAGAAGGATTTGATTTGGATTGACGGGCTTAATTAAATAGTCAGCAATCTTTGAACCAATGGCATCTTCCATAATTTGTTCTTCTTCGCTTTTGGTAATCATCACAACAGGCAAATCAGCGTCATGGCTTTTAATGCGGTTCAATGTTTCAATTCCACTTAACCCCGGCATATTTTCATCCAGAAAAACAATATCAAAATTTTCCTGAGCAATCATTTTTATCGCTTCATCACCACTTTTGGTGGTCTTCACTTCGTATCCTTTTTCTTTCAGAAATAAAATGTGTGGACGAAGCAGGTCTATCTCGTCGTCAGCCCAAAGAATATTTATCTTGTTCATAATATATTTTAAACAAAAAAAACAAATTTGTTACAAATGTATGAATTGTGTTAAACTCAGAACTTCTGACTTTTCGTATATTTCGAAAGTTTAGTTTGGCACTTCAAACTTTTATCACAACAACGTGATAAAATAAAATATCTAATATCTTTGTTTTTTATTTTAAACACCAAACAAAATGTCAATTCCCTTTTCTTCACGTCACATCGGTCCGAGCGAAAAAGAATTACAAAGCATGCTTCATAAAATAGGAGTTCTTTCGCTCGATGAACTTATAGAACAAACCATCCCTTCAAACATTCGGTTATCAAAGCCGCTCAACTTACCGGAACAGCAAAGCGAATATGAATACTTAAAAGAAATTAAAAACATAGCATCAAAAAATAAATTGTTTCGTACTTATATCGGATTGGGCTATTACAATTGTATTGTTCCGCCTGTAATTCAACGAAACATCCTTGAAAATCCCGGATGGTACACATCTTACACTCCTTATCAGGCAGAAATTTCTCAGGGACGATTAGAGGCACTGCTGAATTTTCAAACGATGGTGATTGATTTAACGGGGATGCAAATTGCCAACGCATCTTTGCTTGATGAAGCCACTGCCGCTGCCGAAGCCATGATTATGTTTTACAATTCCCGCTCACGTGAAAAAATAAAAAACAATGCAAACATTTTTTTTGTTTCCGATAAATGTTTTCCGCAAACAATTGATGTGCTAAAAACAAGAGCAGTTCCTCTGGGAATTGAAATTGCTATAGGACATACTTCTAATATGTATGCCTGCGGTAATAAACTTTTTGGTTCCCTTATTCAATACCCCGATGTGAATGGTGCTGTAAATGATTACAGAGATTTTATCAACAATGCTCATACGAAAAATATTTTTGTTGCAGTTGCTGCCGATTTACTGAGTTTGACTTTACTTTCTCCGCCTGGCGAATGGGGCGCCGATGTAACTCTTGGAAGCACTCAACGGTTCGGAGTTCCAATGGGATATGGAGGACCTCACGCTGCATTCTTTGCTTCTAAAGAAAATTTCAAACGCGTAATGCCCGGCAGAATTATTGGTGTTTCTGTTGATTCAAATGGAGACCCTGCACTTCGCATGTCATTGCAAACACGCGAGCAGCATATTCGTAGAGAGAAAGCAACTTCTAATATTTGTACTGCACAAGCATTACTTGCTATCATGGCAGGAATGTATGCTGTGTATCATGGACCGAAAGGTATCAAAGTTATTGCAGAAAATATTCACCACAATGCTTGTCTGCTGGAAGAAGAATTATCAAAACTTGGATTGAAAAATGAAAACGAATTTTTCTTTGACACACTTGCTATTCATCTTCCTGAAAAGATTTCAGTTCAACAGATGAAAAAGATTTCAGAAAGCAAAGAAATAAATTTTCGCTATGCCGAAAACAAAATATTCATTTCACTTGACGAAACTACCACCATAAAAGATGTTGAAGATATTGTGAAAGTTTTTGCCGAAGCAATTTCCAATAAATCTTTTAATGGAATAAATCATTCTCAAAAAAATATTCCTTACAAAGTAAACTTAAAACTTGAAGCATCAGGAATGAAACGCACTTCTCCTTTCCTCACCCATTCCATCTTCAATTCTTTCCATTCCGAAACCAATATGATGCGATACATCAAACGATTGGAAAATAAAGATCTCTCGCTTACTCACTCCATGATTTCGCTTGGCTCCTGCACAATGAAACTAACTGCAGCATCCGAACTTTTTCCCATCACTTGGCCTGAGTTTGCAAACATTCACCCGTTCGTACCAATGGAACAAGCAGAAGGATATAGAATAGTTATTAGTGAACTTGAAAAATTTCTTTGCGAGATTACCGGATTTTCTGCTGTATCATTTCAGCCAAACAGCGGAGCACAGGGAGAATATTCAGGACTGCTTGTAATTCAATCATACCATCGTAACAAAGGAGATGTTCATCGGAATATAGTGTTGATTCCTTCTTCTGCTCATGGTACAAATCCTGCAAGTGCTGCTATGGCAGGAATGAAAATAGTTATCGTGAACTGCGATGAAAAAGGAAACATAGATGTAAATGATATAAAAGAAAAAGCTGAGAAGCATAAAGAAAATCTTTCTTGTTTGATGATTACTTATCCTTCCACTCACGGAGTATTTGAAGAACAAATTATAGAAATCACCCACATTATTCATGAAAATGGCGGACAAGTTTATATGGATGGAGCAAATATGAATGCACAAGTGGGATTAACAAATCCGTCAATTATCGGTGCAGATGTTTGTCATCTCAATCTTCACAAAACATTTGCCATCCCTCATGGAGGTGGAGGTCCTGGCATGGGTCCTATTTGTGTAGCAAAACATCTTGCACCATTTCTTCCAATGCATATAACACAGCGAAGCATGAATGATTTGCAAAATTATGAACTACGAACAATAAATGATAAACCTGCTTCTGCTGTTTCTTCATCTCACTTTGGCAGCGCACTCATCCTTTTGATTTCATACAGTTATATAAAGATGCTCGGCAGTAAAGGACTAACTGATGCAACAAAGTATGCCATCCTCAATGCAAATTATTTAAAAGAAATGCTGATTGATCATTACAATATATTATATGTAGGAAAAAATGGAAGAGTTGCTCATGAAATGATTTTAGATTGCAAAGAGTTTAAACAAAAGAACGGTGTTTTAGTGGAAGACATTGCAAAACGATTAATGGATTACGGCTTTCATGCACCTACTGTTTCGTTTCCCGTTCATGATTCATTGATGATTGAACCGACAGAAAGCGAATCTATGGAAGAACTTAATAAGTTCTGTGAAGCATTAATTTCTATTCACACTGAGATAGATGAAATAATTTCTGGTAAAACAGATATCGCAAATAATGTTTTATTAAATGCTCCACATACTGCCAAAAGTTTAATAGTCGGCAACTGGAACCATTCTTATTCACGGGAGAAGGCGGCATATCCTTTGAAGTGGATAAAAGAAAATAAATTTTGGGTACCAGTTGGCAGAGTAGATAATGCTTATGGCGACAGAAATTTGATTTGTGCTTGTCCGGAAATTAAAAATTATGTAAATGCTCTTGTCTAAACAAAATTTGCTTATTAAAATAATTGTTTACATTTGTAATTCATTTCATAATTTAATTATAAACTAAAACAAAAAAACATGAAAAAAATTTACTTACTTTTCGCAGCAGGTCTTGCTTTTGCGAGCAATAGTTTTGCTCAGCAAAGAATGACAAAAGTTGAAACAATAAAGTTTTCAACATTGCAGACAGTATCAAAAAATCAATTGTCTGCTCAACAAAAAACCAGGGCGTATGATACACTGACTAATCACTGGAAACTTATTGCACCTCAAGCTGTTCTCGCTGATACTACTGTGCTTTATAAATCAACTAAAGGTTTTATGGCAGGACAAAATAACTATGAAGATAAGGCAGTATGTCAAAAATTTGATTCTAAATATGGTGTTACATCAGGTGGAAACATTAACAGTTTGCTCTTTTGGTTTGGGGCAAAAATCCAAAGTGCAGGAACAGCAGCATTCACTCCCACTATTTGGGAAGACAATAATGGAGTTCCCGGAACAGTACTGGGGACAGGAACAGTATTTACTGTTGCGGAAATAGATACTTCTTCTGCTGTGAGATATTCCATTGGTCCTTCTGATGCAATTAGAGGAAAATATAATGTATATAAATATTTAACTACGACTGTACCAATTCCATCTAATCAAATTTTTTGGGCAGGTGTTACATTTACTTATGCTTCTGGTGATTCAGCAGGATTGATTTCTTCTTTTGATAATGTTGCCCAAGATGCTCCCGGTTTAACCGGCGATTTTCTTGATGCAAAAACGCATGTCTTTTCGCAATTGAAAAATAATTCTTGGATTTCTTTTAATGATGATGGAACAGAGGATTCCTGGCAAAAAGATGTGGCGCTTGCCATTTATCCCGTGGTTAGTTTTGGAACTGGTATTAATGAACAAAACATAAATGTTCTTTCACTTACAAACACACCTAATCCTGCAAAAGACATGACTATGATTAGTTATGAAATAACAAACTTTTCAGAGGTGATAATTTCTGTTTACGATATTACAGGTAAAGAACTTATGTCTATGAACCAAGGAATGCAACAAGCAGGCAATCATCTTGTTAAAATAAATACTTCCGAACTTTCAAGCGGAATGTATTTTTATTCGCTGAAAGCCAATGAACAGTTGCTTACCAGAAAAATGACAGTAATAAAGTAGTTTTATATTTTTTCAATGAGCCATTTTGCTTTAACAAGATGGCTCATTATGTTTTTGTGCTTCTTGTTTTTAGAATCATCTCTCCGGAATGATCCGGAAAGTTTTTATGCAAATAAAGCAACAAAGACCCATCAAAATTGATTAAAAATCAATGATAAAAAAAATATTTTAAAAATATCATTGTTGGTAACAATAATATATGTATTTTCGTACTCTGATTTATTTTAATACAGTTAATTACACTTACTTAAAAAAAGTATCAACAAAAAAACAATTGTAAATAATGTTCTATTCTTCTATGAGAAAAATAATTAGTGTAATCATCTTTGCAATCCTCACAATCTGTTGTTATGCTCAGCAAGATCCACAGTTTAGTCAAAATATGTTTATCAAACTCCCGATTAATCCTGGCTATGCCGGAACAAGTGGTGCTATATGTGCAACTACTGCTTACCGTACTCAATGGGTGGGATTTCCCGGAGCACCAAAAACATTTTTTTTAAGTGCTGATATGCCTGTTCCGATAATTTACGGTGGAGTAGGTCTTATAATTATGAATGATAAATTAGGGAATTATAATTTTATATTAGCACGTGGTGCCTATTCGTACCATAAAATCATCGGACAAACCGGATTACTTGGCATTGGAATAGATGCAGGAATTTTTCAGGCATCCGTAGCAGATAAATGGATTCCACCACAAACTCCTATTGATCCACGTATTCCGGATGATAAAGTAAGTAAATTAACTTATGATGTTGGCTTTGGAGCATATTATCGTACTAATCAATTATTTGTAGGACTTTCTTTTTCGCACTTGCCCGGAGGAGCAAACGGATTAAAGGCAGAAGATTTTGACTATAAAACAGCAAGACATTATTATGTAATTGCAGGATATGATTTTTTCCTGAGCAGCACTTTCACTCTTCGTCCTTCTGCGCATGTGAAAAGCGATGCAGCTATAACAACATTTGATATAAATTGCAATCTGCTGTGGAATAACATGATATGGCTTGGAGCATCTTATAGATTGAAAGATGCAATAGTTCCTATGGTAGGTTTTGTCCATAATCCTAATCAAAAATCTACATTAAAAATTGGTTATTCGTATGATATAGGAACATCTGATTTAAAGACGCATCATAGCAACACTCATGAAATATTAGTAAATTATTGTATGAAAATTATACCGAAATCCAAAATACAAAGTCATATTAACCCGAGATTTTTGAGATAAGAATCAAGTGCAATAATATTTCAGCCTTTCCGTTTATTATTGGAAAGGTGAAATAAAAAAATAAAACTATGAAAAATATATTTTTCTTTGGACTGATGGCATTGATTGCCAGTGCCTGTAGTGAAGGCGACAGAGGGGAACTTATTGGAGTACAAGGGCGAGAACCTTGGTTCCAACCCGATCCGTACGGTATGCTTTACTGTCCAATAGGAAGTTTTCACATGGGGCAAAGCGACCAGGATGTTCCTTACGCTTTTACACAAAAAGCAAGGATAGTTTCTGTGCAAGCATATTATATGGATCAGACAGAACTCTCTAATAATGAGTACCGTCAGTTTGTTTACTGGGTGCGCGACTCTATTGCACGCGAACTACTTGGCACTTCCGATGAAGAACATTGGTTTAATAAAATAGATCAGTTCGGAGAAGAATATGAAGATGGCGGACACTATTTGCTCTGGAATGAAAAATTACATTATGACGATAATGACGTTGAAATTCGTAATATACTAAATGAACTTTATTTGCCCGTTAAAGAAAGATTTTATAGAAAAAAAGAATTTGATACACGTAAATTTAATTTCACTTACTATCGTATAGATATTAAAAAAGCCGCAAAGAAAACCAATCGGTTCCGCCAAAATTATTTTCCTGATGAAAATGGGAAAATGTTCATTGGAGGAACAGGACATGCTGCCGATGATTCAACCAAAGAAGGATTGGGATATTATATGATTGATAACAAACCTCCAAAAAAAGACAGAAGTGTATTTATTATTAAAGACATCATCAATGTTTATCCCGATACGCTTGCATGGGTGCATGATTTTACTTATTCTTTTAATGAACCAATGACCAATAATTATTTTTGGCATCCGGCTTATGATGATTATCCGGTGGTGGGAGTTAATTGGAAACAAGCAAGAGCTTTTTGTGTTTGGAGAACTCAATATATGAATAGTTATCTCTTTTCAATCGGACATTCTATTGTAAATGATTTCCGTCTTCCTACAGAAGCAGAATGGGAATATTCGGCACGTGGCGGATTGGATCTTAGTCCATATCCCTGGGGAGGTCCATATATAAGGAATGTCAGTGGATGTTTTCTTGGTAATTTCAAACCTATGCGCGGAAGTTATATTGATGATGGCGGATT
The DNA here is from genome assembly GCA_043804035.1 of Bacteroidota bacterium. GTDB lineage: Bacteria > Bacteroidota > Bacteroidia > Palsa-948 > Palsa-948 > JAZDJJ01. The sequence goes on along the minus strand of JAZDJJ010000014.1, from coordinate 10,202 downwards.
CCACACTGTACATATTTTCTCCTATTCTCCTAATGAATGGGGATTCTTTAACATGGCAGGTAATGCATCTGAATGGACCAGCAATGCTTATGAAGAAGCCGCTTACGATTTTGCACATGATTTGAATCCGGATTTTACTTATGAACCGACAAAAGATGAAGAGTTTCAATCAATTCGTAATCGCAAAGTAATACGCGGAGGTTCATGGAAAGATGTGGGCTTTTATCTGCAAACCAGTACCAGAACTTATGAATATCAGGATACGGCTAAAAGTTACGTTGGATTTCGTTGCGTACAAACCTATCTTGGTAGAGCAAGAGGAGATGACCCTTCAGCACAAGAAGGAGCAAGATTGGGAGTAAAATAAATTATTAATTTGTTGATTTGTAAAATTTATTATTTTTGCGATTTGTAATTTGTAGAAGAATTTGTAAACCCGTAATAAAAAACCGAAACATAAACTTTTAAAACCAATTTTTTTATGACATTTAATGAATTTGCAGAAACAAAAAAATTCAAAACTATAATGAACTATATTTATAGTTGGGGAGCAGCAGTGGTTATTGCCGGCGCATTGTTTAAAATTTTGCACTGGCCAGGTGCAAACATAGCGTTGATAGCAGGCATGGGAACAGAAGTGTTAGTATTCTTTGTCTTTGGTATAGATCCAACTCAGGTACATATGGAGTTGGATTGGTCGCTTGTGTATCCAGAATTAGCAGGCATGGCTGAAGAAGAGGAAAAGAAAAAAGACAAAAAATCAGTTACTGAACAATTGGATAATATGCTTGAGGAAGCCAAAATAGGACCTGAATTAATAAACAGTTTAAGTTCGGGATTACAAAATCTTAGTGCCAGTACTATTAAACTCGGTAACATTGCTGATACAAGTATTGCCGCTAATGGTCTATCTGACAGCATGAAATCAGCAACTCAAAAAGTAAGCGGATTTACAGAAGCATACGATAAAGCCGGACAAATGGTTCAGGGCAGCGTACAGGAATTAGAAAAGTCATCTAACAAAGCAGCTAATCTTATCAGCGGCTCTGCTGATGAACTTTCTAAATCATACAATAAAGCATCTCAATCGCTGGAACAACTTTCTATTTCTACCCAGCAAGGAACAGGAACATATACCGAACAATTACAAAAAGCTTCTAAAAACCTTGGCTCGCTAAATAACGCTTATGAATCACAACTTCAAAATTCAAATGAAAATATTAAATCTGTTTCAAAGACGAACGAAGGAATACAAAATCTTCTCTCTAAATTAGAATCATCTTTACAGGCATCTCATCGTGATTCAGTTTCGTATAGCGACAATCTTAAGAAAACAACCAATAACATTGAATCGCTCAATTCTGCTTATGAATTACAACTCAATAGCGCAAACGAGAATATTAAAATTACTTCAAAAGCAAATGAAGGAATACAAACTCTCCTTTCTACATTAGAATCATCATTACATACAACTCAAGACGATGCAGTCTCTTATAGCGACAATCTTAAGAAAACAACCAATAACATTGAATCACTCAATTCTGCTTATGAATCACAACTCCATAGCGTAAACGAGAATATTAAAATTACTTCAAAGGCAAATGAAGGAATACAAACTCTTCTTTCTACATTAGAATCATCATTACATACATCTAAAGACGATGCAGTTTCATACGGCAACAATCTTAAGAAAACAACCAATAATATTGAATCGCTTAATTCTGCTTATGAATTACAATTACAGTTAACTAAAGAGCATATTGGCAAAACCAATAAACTCTATGAAGGAGTTGAACGTACAATGGCAAGTTTGAATGAATCTTCTGAAGATGCAAAGAAATTCAAACAGGGTATAGCGGCTATGTCAGAAAATCTTACTGCTCTTAATATTGTTTATGGAAATATGCTAACAGCTATGAACATTGGAAAAAAATAATATGGAACCCATTGTCATACAAACTCAATTTAGCCAATCTTACAGAGCAAGATTTTTTTTATCTTCTTAATAATAAAGAAGTGTTGTCTGATTTTAAGTTGAACTTGTATATAATCAATAGTTCGGCTTTATTTCGGCTCCGCTCAATAACCAGGCTCACTACAAGTAATCAATAATCAATAATCAATAATCAATATTATATTATATGGCAGGAGCAGCATCACCCCGGCAAAAGATGATTAACTTAATGTACCTTGTACTATTGGCTCTACTTGCGATGAATGTATCCAAGGAGATTCTTAATTCTTTTGCAATTCTTAATAATGGTTTGATAAAAACAAATGAAAGTTTTGCCGCTAAAAATGAGTCAACTTATAATTCTTTTGAACTTGCACTTATGAACGACAAAGTAAAAGTGCGACCTTATTACGATAAAGCACTATTAGTAAAAAAACGCTCCAAGGAATTATTTGATTACATAGAAGAATTAAAAAAAGAATTGATATTTAAGGTAGAAGGAAAGAATGAAATTACTGTTGAAAATCATCTCGGACAAGATAGCGTCGTTACTATTGCTTCAGATATTTTTCATATGGAAACTAAAGACGATAATAATACTCCAACGATATTTTTTATGGGCACTGCTGATGACGAAGCGCCTCCAGGCACAAAGGCATACGAATTGAAAGAAAAAATTAAAAAATATAAAGAAGATGTAATGACATGTATAGATCCTAAGGACAGGCAAAATATTCGTTTGGGATTAGACATTAAGGATATTTATTCAGCAGCAGAAGGACAAATGGTTAAGTGGGAAGTAAATGTTTTTTATCATTGTCCCGTTGTTGCTGTAATATCTCTTCTCACTAAAATGCAGAATGATGTAAAGAATGTTGAAGCAGACATTGTCAACTCATTATATAAACGTATTGATGTGTCATCTTTCAAGTTTGATACTCTTTCTGCCCGTGTGGTAGCAAATTCAAATTATGTATTAATTGGCGAAGAATACAGGGCAGAAGTATTTATGGCGGCATTCAGCACCACTTCCAATCCTACTATATGGCTTGGCGCAGTTGACAGCTCTGCAAATAAAATAAAAGGACCCATTGATTCAACTGCTGTAACAGTTTCAAAAGGAGTAGGTACTTATATCATCTCTCCATCTACTGAAGGAACAATACAATGGGGCGGATTGATTCGCATGAAAGATCCTGCTGACCCTACTATTATACATGCTTATCCTTTTAAATCTGAATATAAATCTGCTCGTCCTGCCATCGTTGTTTCGCCTGATAAAATGAATGTGTTTTATATCGGATTAGATAATCCTGTTTCCATTTCTGTTCCCGGTATTGCAGCAGAAGATATTCAACCCTCTTTAAGCGGAAAAGGAAGTATGTCGGGGTCACGCGGAAAATATATTGTGCGAGTTGGCGCAGGCAAAGAATGCGTAATCAATGTTTCTGCACGAACAAGAACAGGTACAAAATCAATGGGACAAGGAGTCAAATTTCGTGTGAAGCCCGTTCCAAATCCTGTTCCTGAATTTATGGGAAACCGTGGAACTTCTAATATCAAACAAGCAGATATTAAATATGCAAAAGGTGTTATCGCCAAGTTAGATAATTTTGAGTTTGATGTTAGCTTCCCTGTTGTTTCTTTTGATGTAACCATGAATATTAACGGACTTGACTTTACAGAATCAACTACAGGTGCTTCTTTGACAGATAAACAAAAAACACTGATATCAAAAACCAAGAAAGGCAGTCGTGTTTATATTGAAAAAGTAAAAGCCAAAAAACCGGATGGAAATGTAGTTGATATTGGCAGTGTTAACTTAAAAGTTATTTAAGAGTATTTTTCCCAAAATACATTTTTAAAACACAAAGAAAAGTTTGAAGCAACTAAAGTTTACTGTTCATCCATTTCAAGTTTTTAAAAATTTTTCGAATGATTTTTTCTTCGTTTTTTGTTTTCCTATTCTGCACAATAACTTTTATACCAAAGGTAAATAGGATTTGTTAAAAAATCCCAAAAGTCATTTATTAACTGATGTTACGCAAACAGAGTCATTGCGAGGAGTAATTTTTTGTGCAAAAAAAATCAACAAAAGATGAACCGAGGGTGGTTCATTAGTAGGCGTAATTTTTTGTGATTAAACTTTATTTTGAGAGGGAAAGTCATATAAAAAAGGATTGTGCGGACAGATGTTATTTTCCGAAAAGGGCTGAATATTTGTTCTTAATATATGTTCATATCATTGTTCATAACTTTAATTTTGTTCGTGTTTTTCTATTTAATATTTGATATAACTTTGTCAATAAAAATCCAATATCATATTTATTAAAAAATTTTTTACTTTTACTTTTTTTATTTCTTTTCTGATAGTATCAAAATTGTTTTTATTTTACTAATCAAGTATTAAAAAATTACCGTAATGAAATAAAAAAAATTCATACAGATGATAAAAAATTTAGTTTGCTCTGATTTATTTTCATTTGTGTGATAAAAATTTTCACTATGATAAAATATATTATTATTCTCATGAACATGCTTGTGCTGATGATAATACGCATGTTCTTTATTGATGATGTATCAGTAAAATTACAGATGCCTTCGCAGGTAAATTCCGGTGAAGAGTTCACTGTTTCTCTCACCATCAACAAGGGATCTATCACAGGCGTTGGTCACTTAAAACAAGAACTGCCAGAAGGTTTTTCTGTTACTTTAATAGAAGATAAGGGTGCTGAATTTAAATATTTGCCTAAAGATAATGTAGTAAAGTTTACATGGATTTCTCTTCCTGCTGAAAGTGAGTTTACTATTTCTTATAAATTGAAAGTAGATACTTCTGTTTTTTTAGGCATGCAATCTTTGGGAGGAAAATTTTCTTATGTAGTAGATAATAAAAAACAAACTTTTGAAATACCTATTTCACAAATAATGGTTTCTGCAGGAACTCCTCCTACCGCTACAACTCAGCCAGAACCTCCTCCAACTACTCGGGCAGAACCTTCAACTGCCACTCAGCCCAAACCTGCTGAGCCAGTAAAAACTACTGCTGATGTTTTTGGTATGCGCACCATCATTGGCAGTCCTGAAGCAGGTAAGGATTTTACTGTAGACCTTAATATTACAAAAAATGGCATAAAAGGATTTGCTCGCGTTCAGGAAATATTACCAGCAGGGCTTACAGCTATTGCCATCAATTCAAGTGGTGGTACTTTCAGCTTCATCGGACAAAAAATGAAAATCATTTGGGATGTCCTACCTCCCAATGAAGAGATTAAAGTTTCTTACCGTGTTGTCTGTGGAAACAATGCTTCAGGTAATATGGATATCACAGGATTTTTCTCTTATGTAGAAAAGAATGACCCTAAGAAAATAGAAATCGCCGCTACCACTATTTCGGTGATACCAAATTATTTACTTGCCGATAAACCCATTGATAAAAAAACCGATACTACCACTCAGCCCAAAACCACAACTGCCACCACCACTCAACCAGAACCTACAACTGCCACCACTACCACTCAACCCGAACCCACTGCAACAACAAAAACTACTGCTGATGTTTTTGGTACTCGCACCATCGTTGGCAATCCCGAAGCAGGTATGGAATTTACAGTAGAACTTAATATTACAAAAAACAACATCAAAGGATTTGCTCGCGTTCAGGAAATATTACCGGCGGGTCTCACAGCTATTGCTCTCAATTCAGGTGGAGGCACTTTTAGTTTTCTTGAACAAAAAATAAAAATTATTTGGGATAATTTACCTGCTGATGAAAATATTAAAGTTTTATATCGTGTTGCTTGCGGAGATAATACTTCGGGCAATATGACCATTACAGGTGCTTTTTCTTATGTAGAAAATGATGCTCCGAAGAAAACAGAAATTGCTGCTACCACTATTTCGGTGATGCCGAAAACTACCATTGCTGCTACCACAGCAGAAACTACCAGCACTACTGCCAGTACTACGGAACCTGTCAGCACTACAGAACCTACTACTACTGCCGGCACTACGGAACCTACCACAACTGGCGCAACGTCAACTACTATAATTCCATCTACTGAAAAAAATATTTCTTTCAAAGTACAGATATGTGCTTTGTCAAAAGTACAGCGCAGTGCCTCTTACTTTGAAAGCAAATACAGCATTGGAGAAAAAGTGATTATGGAATATCATGAAGGATGGAAAAAATATATTGTCGGAAAATATTCTCAATACAAAGATGCTCGTGATCATCGTGAAGACGTACGTACGAAAGGAATTGAAAATCCTTTTGTAACTGCATATAATAATGGAAAGCGGATTACTGTACAGGAAGGTCTCATGATTTCACAACAACGTTGGTTGCGATAATTTTATCATTAATTTTATTGTATATTTCTTATCTTTCTTCTATAAGTCATTTTTGATTTTTATTCCGTTTATGTGTAATTAAAAAAAATTATGTACGTTTAACTTCCATGAAAAAACAAGTTTTTTTTTTACTGCTTATTGTCTCTTATACATTATCTGTTTCTTCTTTTTCTCAAGAGATAGATTCTTTGCAGTTGTCTTCTGCTCTCCCTTTTTCTTACGATAAACATTCTTCAATTGATTCTTCAAAATATGTGAAGATAAAAAGTTTTAGTCCCGCTGTAGGTATTGGACCGGGTATGCTTACTTTTTATGGAGACGTGAACGACAAAAAATTATTATCGCCTTCGCTCAGCCGTATTGGCTACCATATTAATATTACTGAACACATAAACAATTATTCTTTTCTGAATTTTTATACAATGTTCGGGAAACTCGCTGTTAATGAACGTGGTCCGCGTCATCTAAACTTTGAATCCAGCATTCGTGCAGGAGGTTTTAACATTGGATACAACTTCAATAATTTATTACCTCAGAAAAGAAATATAGATCCTTTCATCATCGCCGGGCTTGAGGCATTTGAATTTCTCTCCAAGACAGATATGTTTGATGCTTCGGGAAATAAATATTATTATTGGAGTAATGGTTCTATTAAAAATATTGATGAGAATGCTCCTAATGCTGCTAATGCCATTTCGCTTATCAAGGATTATAGTTTTGAAACGGACATACGTATGTTGAATATTAATTCTTTTGGAAAATATTCTGAATATTCTTTTGCTGTTCCTGTAGGTGCAGGATTTACTTTCTATATTACTGACCGATGGACTTTTAAATTAGGTGCAACTATGCACTTCACATTCACAGATTATATAGATGGAGTTACGGATAAAAACAAAGGACTTGGTGCTGGCGATATTAAAAAAGATAAATTCCTTGAAACATATTTTACTCTCAACTTTAGTATTTTCAGTCCAAAGCCACCTTTCGTTTCTTCGCTTACTGATGAAGATTTTCTTGCTATGGAAAATGAAGATGAAGACAAAGATGGCATAACGGATTTTGCTGATAATTGTGCGGGAACTCCAGAGGGAGTTACTTTTGATGCGGGGGGTTGTCCGCCAGATAATGATTTTGACGGTGTTCCCGATTATGCAGATAAAGAGCCCAACTCTCCTAATGGTGCTTTGGTGAATGCAGAGGGAATTACTATGGATGATTCTACAATTGCCCGCAACTTTCGCATCTGGAGCGATTCCACAGGCGAGTATATAAATTACAAGTATGTAGTTAATCCTCCGGTAATTGCTTTTGGACCAGGAACTTCCGCTTTTTCTTCCAGAAGAGAATTTACTGTACTTCTCGGTTCATACAAAATTGGAGTTACCCCCGAAGAAATGGACAAACTGCTTAATGTTTCGGATGTGCGCAGTGCCGCACAGCGAGATTCAGTAACTGCTTACATAGCAGGATTATTTACCAATATCTCTGATGCAGAAAAACGAAAGAAAGAATTAGCAGGCGAAGATTTTCCAAATGCAAAAGTTGTAACTTATGATAAAAATGGAAACTTAATTGATGTAACAGACGATATGATTAAAGTTGCCACCACCGGCGAAGCAGTAATATCACATGAAGAAATTTCTGCTTTCAAAGATGTAGTATTCCGCGTTCAGTTAGGTGCATACTCTAGGAAGTTATCAAAATCTATATTTAAAGGAAGCGGCAATATTATTATTTTCCGCACCGAAGATAGTTTATATAAATATATGAGCGGTTCATTTACGAATATTCAGGATGCGTTAAAACATCATGACGAAATGCTAAAGAGGGGATACAAAGGTGCATTTATAGTGGCTTACAAAAATAACAAGCGAGTTACTCTTTCATCAGTCAGCGGAGGCATCATTCAGAAAAATGAATCTATAAATGAATTAAAAAAAATTATCAGTGCTGTGGATAAGAAACTTATTTTCTTTAGAGTGCAGGTAGGTAATTTTGTAAGCGAACCGACTGAAGATATAATAAAAAAAATGAGAGGCATACAGGGTCTCGAAAAAATAAAGAAAACTTCTGGCATCACACAGTATTTGACAGAAAAATCAAACGACTATCAGTCGGCACAAAAATTATTGGAAGATATTGTAAAAAAACATGGAATTACAGATGCTTTTATTGTTGCATATTTCAAAGATGAAATTATTACTATTCAAGAAGCAATGGAATTATTAAAGTAGAAACGTAATGCATTGTGTTGCTATAAAAAAAATAATCACAGATGAATTCAAGTCATAAATAAGGACAGAGATTGCTTCGGGTTGCTTTAGGCAACCCTCGCAATGACGTTTATTTGTATTTTTAGAGATATCTATAATCACACATAAAAATTTTAATTATGAAAAAACTAACATCATTAGGAATTGCATTTTTTATTATCTCATTTGCAATTGCTCAAAAAGATAAAACAAAAAGAGATAAAGGAATTTTTGTTGGTAAAAAATCCGGATATTATGTTAATACAATAATGAAAGATTTAAAAAACTATGAAAATAGTTGGGAAAAACAAAAAGACACAGCATATTTTAAAATTGATTCAAATAGTTTGGATGTACCTAACAAAATTGAATTATATAAAACAGTTTGGACTAACCCTCCCATAGCACAAGGCAATTCAGGAACCTGTTGGTGTTTTTCTACTACATCTTTTTTGGAAGCAGAAATATTCCGTTTAACAAAGCAAAAAGTAAAACTCTCCGAATTGTATGTTGTCTATTGGGAATATGTTGAAAAAGCAAGAAGATATGTAAGAGAAAGAGGAAATTCAAATTTTGATGAAGGTTCAGAAGCCAATGCTGTTACAAGGTTGGTAAAACTATATGGTATAGTGCCTGCCGAATCTTATACAGGATTGAAAAAGGGACAGCCATTTCATAATCATGACAAAATGGTTGGAGAAATGAAATCTTATTTGAATTCAGTCAAAGAAAGAAATGCATGGAACGAAGATGAAGTTATTGAAACTATTAAAGCCATTATGAATAATTATATTGAAAAACCACCTACAACAATTACTTACAATGGCAAACAAATAACTCCTGATGTATATGTAAAAAATGTTTTATCAATAAATCTTGATAATTACGTGGAAGTATTATCTCTAAAAGAACCGGGATATTGGAAAAAAGTTGAGTATGAAGTTCCTGATAACTGGTGGCATAGCGAAGATTATTACAATGTTCCCTTAGATATTTTTATGAACATTTTGAAGGAGTCAATAAAGAAAGGATATTCCTGTAGTATTGGTGGTGATGTTTCTGAAGCAGGATTTAATTCTTGGGGGCAGTCGGCTGTTATTCCTACTTTTGATATTCCATCTGAATATATTGACGAAGATGCACGGCAATTCCGTTTTAGTAATAAAACTACAACTGATGACCATGGAATGCATCTTGTTGGATATTATGAAAAAGATGGTGTTACATGGTATTTAATTAGAGATTCAGGGGCCGGCTCACGCAATTGCGGAAAAGATAGTAAGAGTTTTGGCTATTATTTTTTTAGTGAGGACTTTGTAAAACTCAAAATGACGAACTTTACTGTTCATAAAGATATGATAAGTGATATAATTAAAAAATTCGGAACTATAAAGTAATGAGATTTTTGGGTTAATATAATTGGGATTATGTTCCGTTTGGGAACAACTATTAAATTAAATTATTGATTATTGATTATTGATTATTGATTATTGGGGAGCGCTAGTGTAAAGATTTCTAAGTTCATTTACTTTTGCTTTTTGCCATTATAAGTCCATTTAAACGGGTTCATTCTTGTTTCGTTATATGTCTTGATGTATTCCGTTAATTGATCAACAAGTTGTTGTTTGCTGTGCCATACT
>JAZDJJ010000013.1:0-17149 GCA_043804035.1 Bacteroidota bacterium | reverse complement strand
GTATGGCACAGCAAACAACAACTTGTTGATCAATTAACGGAATACATCAAGACATATAACGAAACAAGAATGAACCCGTTTAAATGGACTTATAATGGCAAAAAGCAAAAGTAAATGAACTTAGAAATCTTTACACTAGTTGAAAGTATTGAAGTAGGCACTCATGTTTATGTTAGTGAAGGAACTTTAATTAAAAATGTTCAAAATATTCCGCAAATGCAACCGTTACCGCCTATGCAAAGAACTTTAATTGACGACCAAAGAAAATTTGAAGGATGGAGGTTTGATAATCAAAATAATTCTTAATATTGCAACCAATATGAACAACACAGTAAAAAATACCAGTTTTGATAATTTGGTTAATTACCAAACACCGTATTCCAACAGTACAATTGTATCTGGTGCAATTCAGTCATCCTCTGACCCTAATTCACTTGCTTTCCAAATCCAAAATCAGCAACTTGTTATATACAATCTTGCTGTTCAAGTGGAAAAAACCATGCTTCAATCTGACAAGGAGAATGTCTCGTCCTAAAATAGGTTTACAATAAATTTGTAGGCAAATGGACAGACAAAAATACACTGGCACTAACAGCAAGTTTGCGCTATGCGGGCTGACGTTTAAGTTTGAAAATTTGTGCTTTCGGTTTATGTTTGTAATGGCAGACAATTTTGTGCTTTTAATCTCGCACTAACGCAAGCCCGCAAACCGTTAACTGTCATCCCCCATTTTTCCCGAACGAAAATAATTTCTCGTGCTAACGGGACGCACTGGGAAGTATTACCTAATTTTCTTCTATAAATCCTTTTTGATTTTAATCCCGTTCTCGTATTGATCTTGCCGAAATATTGGTATTTGAGATTTGGGCTGCGTTCGTTTCGGCAGACCAGTTACAATTTTCGACTGCTTCAAAAGGTGTTTTTACATTCAGTTCTTTTTTCCGACATTTTTATTTTTGAAAACAAGATTATACTTTTTTATTATTATAGGACTTACGCAAGAATACTTTTTGTCTCTCGCCAAGACGCCAAGTCGCAAAGAAATACGAAAATACTTTGTGTTTATCAAATCTGCGAGAAATAAATAAAGTGCGTAAGTCCTATTATTATTATTTTTGTTTTTTTAAACTCGGATTACGCTTAGTTAAATCTGAGTGAGCGGGGAATTGATATTTTTTTTAACGAGCAACGGCATAATTCAATAATGATTTAAATCATTTTTTTTATTTGTCCATAATTCAAAAATATAAATATATTTGCACTTCACTAAAAAAACCAATTAAAAATATGATTACAGACACAGTAGTAAAATCAGCCAAAGAGAAATCAAATGGGATTAATGAAGCGGAAAATGAAATCCAGAAATTCATGGAAAAAATCCGCGCAAAAGATCCCAATCAACCAGAATTTCTTCAGGCGGTGAAAGAAGTTGCCGAAATGGTAATTCCATTCACATTAGAACATCCTAAATACATGGATGCTAAAATTTTAGAACGTATTGCCGAACCTGAACGTGTGTTCCAGTTCCGTGTGCCATGGGTAGATGACAAAGGAGTTTTTCAAGTCAATCGTGGTTTCCGTATTCAAATGAACAGTGCCATTGGTCCGTACAAAGGCGGATTGCGTTTACATCCTTCTGTAAATCTTTCCATTCTTAAATTTCTCGCATTTGAACAAGTGTTCAAAAATTCTTTAACCACTCTTCCAATGGGAGGCGGTAAAGGTGGTTCTGATTTTGATCCAAAAGGAAAATCAGACAACGAAGTGATGCGATTCTGCCAGTCGTTTATGACAGAACTTTGCAAACACATTGGACCTAACAGAGACGTTCCTGCTGGCGACATTGGAGTTGGAGGACGCGAAATCGGATTTCTCTTCGGGCAATACAAAAGAATAAGAGATGAATTTACCGGAGTTCTCACAGGAAAAGGACTTGAATGGGGTGGAAGTTTGATTCGTCCTGAAGCAACTGGCTACGGCACAGTATATTTTGTTCAGGAAATGTTAGCCATCAGAAAAGATAGTTTCAAAGGAAAAACAGTTACAGTTTCCGGTTCAGGAAATGTGGCGCAGTATGCGATTGAAAAAGTAAATCAGTTGGGCGGAAAATGTGTTACTGCATCCGACAGCGATGGTTATATCTATGACAAAGATGGAATCAATGCCGAGAAACTTGCTTTCATTATGGAATTGAAAAATAAAAAACGCGGACGCATAAAAGAATATGCAGACAAATTTAAAGTGGAATACATTGCAGGAAAAACTCCTTGGGAAGTGAAATGTGATGTGGCTCTTCCGTGTGCTACTCAAAATGAATTGAATGGTAACGATGCCGAAATGCTCGTAAAGAACGGCTGTGTGGCAATTGGCGAAGGGGCTAATATGCCTTCTACTCCGGAAGCAGTGGAAGTATTTTTGAAAAACAAGATTATGTATGCTCCCGGCAAAGCATCCAATGCAGGTGGAGTGGCAGTATCGGGATTGGAGATGAGCCAAAATTCTCTCCGTCTCTCATGGACTCGCGAAGAAGTTGACCAGAAACTGCATAACATCATGAAAAACATACATAGCACTTGCGTAAAATATGGCAAAGACGGCAATCATATAAACTATGTGAAAGGTGCTAACATTGGTGGTTTCGTGAAAATTGCTGATGCAATGCTTGCACAAGGAATGGTATAAAATAGTTTCAGTGATTAGATTTTTAATCCCGCTTCGATTTTTTCGGAGCGGGATTTTTGTTTTAAAATCTATTTCTAATGTTTGATAAAAGCCACTCCTCATATTCCTTATTCCCACATGTAACAGGAAGTTGCAATATGCATGGACAAGAATAACTGTGAATTGATTTTACTTTTTTGGATAGTGCAGGAAAAAGTTTTTTTGTTGTTTTTGCTATAAGAACCACTTCTTTGTCATGCTGAATTTTATTTTCCCACCAATAGAGCGAAGTCATATTGTCAAAAATATTTATGCAGGCAGCAAGATGTTCTTCTAATAATATCCTGCCGATTTTTTTTGCTTCGGATTTGTTTTTTGCGGTGATATATACGAAAATAAGTGAGTTCATTATTTGTTGTTTCGTTATTCAATAATCACAACATTTTTTTCTTCAATCAATGGCTCTCCTTTAAATCGCAGAAAAATTTGTGCGACTGTCAAAACATCTTTGCGATTATATTTTACAATGCGTTCTATATCTTTATCTTTCCAATACACTTTCCACACCATGCTTCCGTCAATGTCATCTTTTGGTGAGGGGATATTAAAAATAGTAGCAAGTAAATCAAGTGAAGTGAAATTTTTATAGTCGCCAAAAGCCCAGAGTTCCATAGTATCCAGAAGATGTTTTACTTCCCAAGGTTTTTTTCCTGCGTTGTCAAGAATTTTGGGAATTGGCAATTGGTTCATCATAATTCTTCTTGCCAAAAAAGGGAAGTCAAATTCCTTTCCGTTATGCGCACATAAATAATGAGTAGAAATGTCGTAATGTTTTTCAAGGAGAGAAATAAGTTCTTCAAGCAGTGTTTTTTCTTCATCGCCATAAAATGATTTCAAACGAAAGTTTTTTCCGTTAATCATTCCCACAGTTACAGCAATCACTTTTCCGAATTCAGAATAAATGCCTGCACGATTATACACATCAGCAGGAGTTTCTTTTTCCGGACTTTCATCCTTTCGGGATTTGATTATATATTTTGCTTTTGCATCCCACAACTTTTTAAATTTTTCGGACAAGTGATGATAATCGGGATGCTGCGGTACGGTTTCAATATCTAAAAACAAAATTTTCTCGGAGTTTATGTCTTTAAGTATTCTCATAATTTATTTATAACTTCTCAATAATTGTAGGGAAATTTTATTATTTTGGCATTTCGGCAATCTCAATTACCAAGATCACTACAAGTAATCAATTTTCAACAACCATTTATTATTGATTATTGAATACAATTGGCTATTTGTATAGACAAAAAACAAACCCTACTTAATCCGCTTCAGCATTCTCACTTCAACATCGGTAAGAAATCGCCATGTTCCGCGCGAAATACTTTTTTTGGTAAGTCCTGCATAACATACGCGATCAAGTTTAACCACATTATATCCAACTTGTTCAAATATTCTACGGATGATGCGGTTTCTTCCGGAATGAATTTCTATTCCGATTTCTTTTTTATTTAATGTACCATCTACATAACAAATTTCATCGGGCTTAATGAACCCATCTTCCAGTTCTATACCTTTTCTGATTTTATCAATATCATCAGTGTGCAAAGAACTATCAAGCACCACATGATAAATTTTAGATACACGAAATTTGGGATGCATAAGCGTTTTAGCAAGTTCTCCGTCATTGGTCAGTAACAAAAGTCCTGTGGTATTTCTATCTAATCTTCCTATGGGATATATTCTTTCAGGAACATTTTGTATTAGGTCAAGCACAGTATTTCTGTTGTGCGGATCATCACAGGTAGCAATGTACCCTTTAGGTTTATTCAATAAAATATAAATTGATTTTTCTCTCCGAACAGGGCGGTCGCCAAAATGAACTTTATCTCCTAAAGAAATTTTATAGCCCAATGTTGTAATTATTTTTCCATTGACAGTAACAGCACCGGCTCCAATCAGTTTATCGGCTTCTCTGCGGGAACAAATTCCTGCATTTGAAAGATATTTGTTCAAGCGAATCAAATCATTGCTTTTAATTTCTTTACTATCCGTGTTTTTCTTCGGAATTATTTTTTTTTCGTGATAATATTTTTTCATATACTATTTTTTTATCCTTCAAAATTTATTGAGATGAGCCAGATTTTTGTAATGAGTTTATTGATGGGATATGAGTAAAGAGTAGGTTCATGAATCAGACGGTCTTTTAGTCCTACAGAAAATTTTATTTCTGTAGAAAACTTAAAAAATTCAAAGTAAAAATCTATTCCACCGCCAACTTCAAAACTCCAGTCGGTACTATTTAATTTTACAAGTTCAGGATTTTTTGTATTCTTTTGTGATGCAAGGTCAATGCTAACCTTACCGCCGGTTAATAAATAACCAGCCAAATTATTCATCCGTTCGGAACGGATTTTTAAGTTGAGTGGGAAATCAAGTAATGTTGACTCCACCTTTTTTTTAAGAGGTAAAACAGCGTCACTTGGCGAAAAATAATGGATAGTATATTCTATAGATCTATCCTGAAATGAAAGAGCAGGTATAAAACGGAGTGTTGCATATTGATGAAGTTTTAAGTCAGCAATAATGCCGAGATTAAAGCCAAGTTCAGGAAGTGATTCTACACTTAAAACAGAATCGGGATTATTTGCGACATCTGCCGGAAACAGAATGAAGTTTGACTGATTAATGCCAAGAGTGAATCCGAAGTGCAACCATTCATACTCATAATCAGGAAGGTAAGGCAATTTTGTTCTTTGTCCGAACCCCAAATTAGTAATTGATAGAAAAAAACAAATAGAAATAACTCGTAGTGCTAACATATTTGTACTTCGTAATGTTGAAAAATGTAACGATGTCATGATTATTTTATAGCGAGATATATTGTAGTAATTCCAAATGTCTGATGGAAAAAAGAAATTTCAGAAAATCCAACGTCCTTCAAAATCTTGATAAAACTTTCTCCACCGGGAAATTCCTGAACCGATTTAAAAAGATAAGTATATGCAGTATTGTCTCCCGAAATAAATTTTCCTACCAAAGGACAAATGTTTTTTAGATAAAAATAGTAAAATTGCTTCATTGGAAATTTTTGAGGCATAGAAAATTCAAGTACAGCTAGCACACCTCCGTATTTCAAAGTCCTATGAATTTCCGAAAGTCCTTTTTCGAGATTTTTAAAATTCCGAACTCCAAATCCAACTGTTGCTGCATCAAACGAATTGGTTTGAAAGGGAAGATTTTCTGAATCGGCAAGCATAAGTTCTATTTTCTCGGAAAGATTTTTCTTTTTGATTTTTTCTTTTCCGAGTTTGAGCATATCTTCTGCAATGTCAATACCAATAACTTTTTTTGGATTTATAGAGCAAGCATCAATGGCAAAATCGGCAGTGCCGGTGGCAACATCCAAAATAACAGATGACGAATGATGAATGACAAATGGACTCAACAACTGAATTGCTTTTTTCCTCCAATGTTTATGAATACCGAATGAAAGAAGTTGATTGAGCAAATCATAACGGAAAGCAATTACATTAAACATCTCAGCCCCACCTAATCTCCCGGAAAGAGAAGGATGGATAACAACTTTGTTTTTATTTTCCATACATTTTTACTATTGGAATATATTTTATTTTGTAAGAAGAGAAATGCTTTCTTGAAAAAACTGCTCTTTATCAATTGGCACTACACCAACTTTTTCGCAAACTAATCCGCCGGCAATGTTTGCAAGTTTTGTTATCAAAATAAAATCAAGTTTGATAGCAAGTCCGAGTGATGCCACGCTTATCACCGTATCGCCTGCACCTGAAACATCTGCAACAGTTCGGATATGTGACGGAATAATTTGTTTGATTTTTTTATTGCCAACAAACATTCCTTTTTCTGAAAGAGTGATGAGAATATTTTCTATTCCTTGTTTGGTGCATAGTTCATCTGCTATTTTGGAAAGCAGTTTTGTATTTGCAAGAGGGAAATCTGCTTTGATGCCTTCATACAATTCTTTCAGATTGGGCTTAAAGAGCGTAATGTTTTTATAGAAATGAAAATTTTTTTTCTTCGGGTCAACAGCAACAGGGATTTTCTTTTTGATGGCTTCACCAACAACTTTCTGAATAAGTTCAGGAGTAATCACTCCTTTGTCGTAATCCTCAAATACAATAACATCTACCGAATTATTTTTTATGAGAGAAGAAATTTTTTCAATCATCCTCTGCGTTTCTGTTTTTGAAATTGCCGACTCATCTTCTTCATCCACTCTTATCAGATGATGATTGTTGCTAATGACTCTTGTTTTTACTGTGGTAATTCTTTTTGCACTTCTAAAAATTGCTTGTGTGGAAAGTTTTTGTTTTTCCATCAACTTCAAAAATTCTCTTCCATACATATCTTCACCAACCACAGAGCATAAAATTGCTGTTGAACCCATTGCTTGTACATTTAATGCCACATTTGCTGCGCCTCCAAGCCGTGTTTCTTTATTTTGAATAGTAACAATCGGAACTGGTGCTTCGGGAGAAATGCGATTCACCTTTCCGCAGATATATGCATCTACCATTGCATCGCCAATAATCAGCACACGGATTTTACTGAAAGCGTTGAATATTTTTTGGATATTTTTTTTGGTCATGAGAACAAATTAAATTTCGTTAAAGATCAATGAATATAGGACAGTTCTAAAAATACAAATAAACGTCATTGCGGGTTGCCTCGTCCTAAAAAAAGTTGACACTTTTTGGTTAATAATCCTGACACAAATTTACACTTTAGTTTTTAATCCTAAAATGTTCTGAAATGTGATGCGCCATACTTTACTGATAATCTTCAGTAGGGTATTCCTCCTGCCAGATACTCGGCTATAAACCTATTTCAGGACAAGACAATTTTTACGATAATTATTGCACAAGTAAATTATTTTTTTGAAGTTCACAACGAATATGTATATTTGTCATCGCGTTGGAATGATAAACTTGTTTCATGAGTGTAAATTTATTTAGTTAATAATTTACAAAGCAAGTTGTTTTTTGATTTAAATTTTTCATTCAACAACGTGATGAAACTAAACAATTAATTAATTATTTTTTTATTATTATGGAAAAAGGAACAGTAAAATTTTTTAATGAAACAAGAGGTTTTGGATTCATTAAAACAGAAAGTACAGGAAAAGACGTATTTGTTCACTCAACAGGACTTATAGATAAGATCCGCGAGAACGATATCGTAGTATTTGATATTCAAGAAGGAAAAAAAGGATTGAATGCTATAAATGTAAAATTAGCGTAACACGTTTTCTTATTATCGGGATATATATACTATCAAAATTATGATAGGATGTAAAATTTTATTTTCGTAATATAGTAAACTCTCCATTATTTTTTATTTTGATAATTACGGAAGGCAAAAAAAGTTTTGTTTCATTCTGTCTGAAGTTTACAATGTAATCTACGTATTTTTTAATTTCATCAGGTATCTCCGAAAAAATTCCTGAATTTTTTTGTCCGCTTATATTAGCAGAAGTAGAAACAATTGGTTTGCCAAATTTATGCATGAGTTTTTTGCAAAACGTATCACTTGTAATACGAATGCCGACACTACCATCAGTCGCTATTACATTTGAAGCAAGTCCGCGAGCATCCTCATAAATAATAGTGAGTGGTAAATCAGTCAATTCAATTAAATTCCATGCAATAGCAGGAACTTTTTTAACATATTTGTTCAGCGATTTTTTATCTTTAACAAGTACGATTAGATTTTTTGATTCTGCACGTTGTTTTATTTTTAAAATTTTTTCTACTGCTTTTTTGTTTGTTGCATCACAGCCAATTCCCCAGATGGTGTCAGTAGGGTAAAGAATTATTCCGCTTGTACGAAGTACTTCAATTGCATTATTAATTTCTTGTTTCATCATTGAGAATGTCTTTTGTTTTTATGGTATGCGCACATTTAAAATGTTTTTCCGGACAAACATTGTGTCCATGCAAACCACAGGGACGACAATCAAATTTCTCTTTCGTTTCTATAATTTTTGATTTATCCGACAAAGGACCAAATCCATAGGCAGGAATTGTGGAACAAAAAATTGCTGTTACCTGAATGTTCATTGCCGAGGCAATATGCATTGGTGCGGAATCATTCACATAATTCATTTGTGCATTTTTCATCAAGGCGGCTGTTTGCAAAAGCGAAATTTTTCCTGCTATATTAAAAACAGTTTTATGTTTTAAGTTTAGAGTTTTAAGTTTTATCTTTTCACAAAGTTCAAAATCGTTTTTAGATCCGATAAGAAATATTTTTATTTCAAAAGGAAAATTTTTTATCAGTTCAATCCATTTTTCTTTTGGGAATTGTTTGGTGAACCAAATAGATGCAGGAGCAATGCAAACATAATTCTGATTGATGATTGATCTGGCGGCAGGTAAATTATTGATGATTGATTGCATTTCATTAAAGTCGTTTTCTGAAGGATAAATTCTTGGCTTTGCAATTTTATCATCAGTAAAATCTCTGATGAGTTCATGATTTCGTTCTATTTCGTGTATGCCATTTTTGATTTCATGCTTTACTTTTTTTGTATAGCAAAAGGAAAATGGATTTTTGTCAAACCCTATTTTTATTTTTGCTCCCGAACACCATGTAACAAATCCTGAACTTCCGAAACGATGAAGATTTATCACATAATCATATTTGTTGTTTCGTATTTCTGAAGCAATTTTTAAAATACTACCAAGTTTATTTTTGTTCTTGTCTAACAACAACACTTTATTAAGCAATGGATGATTTTCTAAAATAGATTCATTTCCTTTTCGCAAAAGAAAATCAATTTGAGGATCCGGAAAATTATGATAAAGTTTTTCGATAATAGATGTAGCGAGAATGACATCACCGAGAAATGCTGTTTGGATAATAAGAAATCGCACTGCTTTACGAATTACAAATGTTTGCGAATTACAAACCCATTGAATAACTATTGAAGATTAAACGATGAGGCAAATTCATTAGGAAATATTTCTTTCACCCGAAGTTCTTGTCCTTGTTTTAGTTTTACATATCCCTTCATATCATTTAGCTTTCGTAATTTAACAACAGTTGTTCCATAATGATTAGCAATTTCTGCAAGGGTTTCTCCTTTTTCTACTATATGAAATTCGGTATCAGGGTGAAAAGCCGAAAGCACTCCGTATTTATTTTTTTTGAATTCTACTATATTGAAAAGTAAACTTCCGTACTCAAAAGAAATAATATACATAGGATTTATCGCCACGCCTTTGAACCGAACTTCAAAATGCAAATGCGGTCCTGTTGATTTTCCTGTGTTTCCTGCAAGACCAACAAGATCACCAGCAGAAAGCACATCACCTTCTTTTACTCTTATTTTTGAAAGGTGGGCATACACAGTTTCAAGTCCGTTGTAATGACGAATCACAACCACATTTCCATATCCGCCTTTTTTCAAAGCAAGCCGCACTACGCCGTTAAAGGCAACAACAATAGTATCACCTTTTCTCTGCTGAATGTCAATTCCCTTGTGAAATTTTTTATATCTATATCTCCATCCAAAAGGAGAAGAGATGGGACCAAAAGTGGGTGTGGTAAAGCATCCGAATTTATTATTTTCCATCTCTACAATATATGATGAATCTTTGCTAATCTCATCTTTAAAAAACTTAGAATAATCTTCGTCCCAATTATCATAAAAATCAGAAACAGGAAAACATTCAAGAGAAACGTGAGAGATGGAATCGGGAATCATTTTTTCAACAATCAAGCGGGAATGTGGCACTTCACAGAAAATATCGGAAGATTTTTTTTCAATTTCCTCTTTAACAATATTTCTTTTTGTTATTTCCGTAGTTACTTCTTTCCACAAATCATCAGGAATATATTTGGCTTCAAACATATAATCAATCAACCGCAATAACTGTTCATTGTCCATTTTCTGAATAATGGAAAACGCATCTTCATGTTTATGACGGGGATTATTACGTGTATTATTTTTGTCTGTTCCGAATGAAAACAGAGACAAAAACGATAGGATTATGGTAACTAATATCAACTGCATTGAATTAAAAAATTGTGCGAAGTAAGTAAAAAATAATAAAACAAAAAAATATTTATAATTGTTGTCGTCATCAATTGTTGTAAAAAAAAATATTAATAAACGTTAGTATTGTTCTTTTTCATTTGGAAAATCTTTTGTCTTTACATCTTTAACATAATGTTTTACTGCGACTTTAATGTTATCATAGAGATTAAGGTATCTGCGTAGAAAACGTGGATTAAATTCATTATTGAGTCCAAGCATATCGTGAAGGACGAGCACTTGTCCGTCAACACCTGCACCTGCACCAATTCCAATAATGGGAATATGAATTTTCTTTGCAATTTTTTCTGCGAGTTCAGCGGGAATTTTTTCAAGCACAATAGCAAAACATCCAATTTTTTCGAGTAGTTGTGCATCTTCAAAAATTCTTTTGGCTTCTTCTTTTTCTCTTGCTCGTACATTATAAGTTCCAAATTTGTAGATAGATTGAGGCATAAGTCCAAGATGTCCCATCACCGGAATTCCTGCTGATAAAATTCTTTCAATAGATTCTTTTATTTCTCTTCCACCTTCCAATTTTACTGAATGTGCTCCCGATTCTTTCATGATGCGGATGGCAGAATTAAGTGCTTCTTTTGAATTCCCCTGGTAAGAACCGAAAGGTAAATCAACAACAACAAGAGCACGAGTTATTGCACGAACAACGGATGATGCATGATATATCATCTGGTCAAGTGTAATGGGGAGCGTAGTTTCGTGTCCTGCCATTATATTAGAAGCAGAATCACCGACAAGAATTATATCTATGCCAGTATCATCAAGAATTTTTGCAATGGTAAAATCATAAGCAGTGAGCATAGATATTTTTTCTCCCGCCTGCTTCATTTCCAGAAGTATATATGTGGTTATTCTTTTTATTTCTTTTTTCATGGATTCGTCAATTGTTTTTTGATTATCCTATATGCAAAAAAATTATTGAACACCAACTAATTCCACATCAAATATCAATGTTGCTTTTGCAGGAATAATTGGCGGGCGTCCGCTTTCCCCATAAGCAAGATTGTAAGGAATGATAAGTCGCATTTTATCTCCAACATTCATCAGTGCAATTCCTTCATCCCATCCTTTAATTACTTGTCCGGTACCGAGAGTAAATTCAAATGGCTGTCCGCGTTCTACAGATGAATCAAATATTTTCCAACTTTCCAAAAATCCATTGTAATGTACTTTTACTATTTTTCCATTTTCAGCTTTTGTACCGATTACTTTATTTAAAACAATATATTGTAATCCGCTTGCAGTAGTTTCAACTTTTTTTCCAATAACATCCCATGGTTTAATTCCTTCTTTTACATCCATCAATACAACAGTGAAAATGAGTATGGAGTTTTGCGGAATGATGGGAGGATAACCATTGGGACCATAACCCAAATCAGGGGGAATAATGAACACGGCTGAATCACCGACTTGCAGCAATGCAATTCCTTCATCCCAACCTTTAATTACTTGTCCTCCACCGAGACGAAAAGAAAATGGTTGTTTTCTTTTGTAAGAAGTATCAAATACTGTGTCGTTGGTCAGTTTGCCTATGTAATGAACAGAAACATTATCGCCGGCATTAGTTTTTTTTCCGTTTCCTTTTTTTAGGATTTTATATTTCAATCCACTTGCGGTAGTATATTCTTTGTTGATTTCAACAGAAGAAGTAACTTTTTTATCCGCAGATTCTTTTTTTGTTTTTGTATTTTTTTCCTGAGCAATTGCCTGTTGTGGAAAAAAAGAAAATGTTCCTGCAGAGATTGCAAGAGCAAGAATAAATGAAAATGTTTTTTTCATAAGAAAATGTTTAAAAAAAATTGTTTAAAGAAAAACTGAATTTAAATTTAAAGTGCGACAAACGTACATAAAATTTTTAATTACACATAAATTCAAGTAACTAATGCAACTTTTCTGAGGAAAGAAAGCACATAATATTTTTCAATTCGCTCCCTGTATTTTTCAGAAATAAGAGGAAACCGATGTAGTGTCGTAAATATAAAATGGGTGTATAAGTTGTTGGACTCTATTTTCATTTTATTTGTTAATAAGGTAATAAGGTTGAATTATTGCTATCGTTTTCTACTAAGGTTATCAGAAAAAGATAAGGTTTTTTTTAATCATCATCCTAAGATTATCAGAAAAAGATAAGGTTTTTAAATCATCAGCCAACTGACGGACGAAGATACTGCAAGACAATTATTTTTCCAGCACCTTATCATAAGAATTAATCTAAAAATCAAAATTGAGGTGGCGGGTCAAGCCCGCCATGACGAACAAATCAAAAAAGATTTTTAGAAGAAATTTAGCGAAAGAAGCAATGTGTCGAAATTAAATTACTGATGTTACGCAAACGGAATACGTCATTGCGAGGGAGGTTACGACCGAAGCAATCTTATAAAAAATGAAACGAGGCGGATGTATATATATAATGACAAATAAAAATAATACCACGCTTTATACAGGGGTTACATCTGATTTAAAGATTCGGGTTTATCATCATAAAAACAATTTATTTCCCGAATCATTCACGGCGACTTATAAATTACATAAACTTGTGTACTACGAAGCATTTCATAATATTGAAGAAGCAATTGCAAGAGAAAAACAGATAAAAGGAGGTTCGCGTAAGAAAAAGGAAGCATTGATAAATGCGTTTAACCCAGAATGGAAAGATTTATATGAAGAAGTTATGGATTGGTAAGATTGCTTCGGGCAACCCTCGCAATGACGAGTAATTAAAAAAAATAATAATAAGTAAAATATGTTTCTGCGTAACATCAGTAAATAAGAAGAAATGTATTAGTACGAATTAAATTGAAAATCAAATCTGAAAAGATTTTGGTATTCTTCACCTATTTCCTTTATAGTTTCGTCATCAGATTCAAAGTTCCATATAATTATTATAGAATGTCCTTTCTTGTGGAGTGAATCAAGAATTCTAAAAATATTAACTATACATTTGCGTGAAGCAGAATTAAAATACTCTATCGTGAAAGAACATTCTGTTTTTGCTGCAGGGGCAAGAGCATATTGCTCAATCCATTCTATTATTGGCTTAAAAAAAAAATTACTGTTTTCGGGATAGGATCTTCCGGCAAAAAAAAACTTTCCTGTTTCAGCATTGAGCGAAACTTCCATAGAATTTATGGTGGGTTGTATTTTTAGCGTATCCATTTTGGAAACAAACTTACATAATTTTTTTTAACTACACATCACTTTAAATTGCAAGTGATAAATTTCATCTGTTGTAATTGAACAACTATAAAAATTGCAATAAATATTTTTCTCTTTCTATATGATGAATTATTTTATGATGCAAAAATATTATTTTTTATCTGGCACATTCTGTTTTATGCAGTTGGGAATGTGCTTTTATTTATATTCGCATTAAATAAAAATTAAATTATTATGTGTAATACTTGTGGATGCAATAAATCAGACGAAAAAATTAAATTGCAAAAGCCCGGTGAAGAACATGAACATGAACATAAGCATGAAATTCTGATAGAACAAGATATTATGCAAAAAAATAATCTACTTGCCGAAAGGAATCGCGGTTACTTTGAAGCGAAAAATATTTTTACTTTAAACTTAGTTAGTTCACCCGGTTCAGGAAAAACAAGTTTGCTGGAACGAACTATCAGTGAACTAAAAAAAGAAATAAATTTTTTTGTGATAGAAGGCGATCAGCAAACAATGAACGATGCTAATCGTATCAATGCAACCGGTGTGCCTGTTATTCAAATCAACACTGGCAACGGTTGTCATTTAGATGCTGACATGATAAACAAAGCCGTAAAAAAACTTGAGGTAACAGAAAATTCATTACTTGTAATTGAAAATGTGGGCAATCTTGTTTGTCCGTCGCTTTTTGATTTAGGCGAAAACAAAAGAATTGTGATTATCAGCGTTACCGAAGGCGAAGACAAGCCAATTAAATATCCTAACATGTTCATGACATCACATCTTTGTATCATTAATAAACTTGACTTGTTGCCGTATGTGGATTTCAGCATTGAGAAAGCAAAAGAATATGCGCTACGGGTGAATCATCATCTTGAATTTATTGAACTATCAGTAAAAACAGGTGAAAGAATGGAAATGTGGTACAAATGGATAAAAAAAATTAGGCACTGGTAACTAATTTTTTACTATTAGGACTTACGCACTGATGTCATTGCGTAGGAGGAATGATCGAAGCAATCTATTTTTTCATGTAGAAATGAAGATTGCTTCCTGCTTCGTGCCTCGCAGTCGCAATGACGATACGGATTTGCGTAAGTCCTAACTATATAAAATGAAGCAGTAGAATATCCTTACAAAATTACAACAAACTACTATGAAAAAGATGCGATTTTGGAAAGGCATTCCCCTCCCCTACTTCATTTTATTTTCCGATTTTCATAGATAAAATATATTTTATTGGATAACTCCTGATGCTATTCAAAATTTTCTTTTACTCCATTCTTCATAACTTTTTATCTGTTGCACTGTGGGAGTGGATGTTTTTTGAACACATAAAATTTTGTAATATTCTTTGTCTGTGGGAAAAAAAGAAATATTACGAACTTGTCCGTTTTTCTGAACGGTAAGCATAACTTCTGTCCCTGCAAAATACTGGCTCCACTGAGATAAATTATTTTTTACAGCATACCCATTTATTGACAAGATTTCATCGCCAAGTTGTATGCCTGCTTTTTCGGCAATAGAGTTAGGGTAAATGGCGGATACTATTTCGCTACAACAGTAATTAGTAATTTGTGTTACGACAGGCAAAGTGGTCTTTATACCATAAAAACTTTCATGATATTTATTTGAATTACTTTCTAATAGTTCAATACCGATTATGTACAAACATTTCCGCAAAACAGTTTCATAAGAATTTGCCCCATAAACATAGTCGTTAAAAAATTTATCAAAATTTGTTCCTGCCGTTTTTTCAATAACCGATTTGTAATCACTTTCGGTATAGCCATTTCCTTTCTTTGCAAATTCGTTATAGAGAAAACATATCACATCATCCAATGATTTTTCGTCATTTGTATTCTTTCGGATGAGGATATCGGTCATCAAAGCCAACAAATATCCTTCGTGATAGATTGATGTTTTGCGGTGCGGAACAATTTCAGAATAGCCATCAAGCCATGTATCAAAAGAAGAATCGGCAACACTTGTGTTGTATCTCCCGAAATTATCAACGTGCAATTGCAAATGTTTAAGCATAGTTCTCCAAAATTCAAAATCAGAATAAATACCCGAACGAAATAACAGGAAATCACCATAGTAAGTTGTAACTCCTTCGCATACAAATCCAAGACGTGAATAATTTTCTTTGCTGTAATCGTAAGGCATCATTTCGGCAGGACGAATGGCTTTTATATTCCACGAATGAAAAAGTTCATGAGAACTTACGCTTAAAAATTCAAGAAATAAATCTCCGTGCATCAATTCGTAAGAAGGTCCCAATGCAATAACTGTGGAAGCAAGATGTTCCACCCCGTGATGAAATTTGTAAGGAAGAATCTGAAACAAGAAATGATATTCATTCACAGGAAGTATTCCTTTCATTATTATGAATTGCTCGTTGATGAAAATAAAAAAGTCGTTAATAATTTTTGTCCAGTCGAGCTTACATTCTCCTTGAAACCAAAGATTAAACTCCACTCCATCCAAAATAAAAATATTGTTTTGAATAGTCGGACTGGCGATAAAAGGTGAGTCGGCAAGTTCATGAAAATCTTTAACGATAAGATGTCTTTTGTTGTAGTGCTCCTCTTTTTTGCGGAGAGCAATAGCAGAACGCATAGATGTGGCAACCCTATAATCGGCAGGAATCCTTAATTCAACCTGACATTCTTCGTTTATCCTTTCAGGAATATATAAGCAGCAATTTACCGGATTAACATAAAGTTGTTTTTCATCCAGATAAGTGGTGCCGGCATTCAGTTCAACTGCGTAATAATTATATTTGATATGAATCTCTTTCGCACCTTTCGTCTGAATTTCCCAGCAATCTTTTGTTACTTTATGAAAATTCAATACAATTCCTTTTTCATCTTCCACGAAAAACTTCTGAATATTTTTTGCAAAGTTTCCGAGTTCATATCTACCAGGGCGCCAAGCCGGAAGTTGAACAGTTATTACATCCGAAGAAATATTATCAGCAATGAATTCAATATCAATGAAATGTTTTTGTGGGTTGGAATATGAGAAGATATATTTCATTAATTTTCTAAAAAGAGTTCAAAGATATTTGTTTCTGTACAATATGCAAAATAGTAACAAAATTTATTTATTAGGACTTACGCAAACATTCATTTATAAACTAAAATTTATGCCACCAAGACACAAAGACACCAAGTTTTTGCTTTGCTAGAGAATAATTCGCAAGAATTTCTTTGTGAATCT
>JAZDJJ010000012.1:0-3772 GCA_043804035.1 Bacteroidota bacterium | reverse complement strand
AAAGGAAAAACATCCTTTGCCATTCTTGGCGGTGTAAATTTCCAGAATCTGAATGGAAAAGATGATGGTGGGAACAAACTTGAAAATGATATGATCTTAGGTTTTCACGCCGGAGTCAATATTCAGATACCCGTTGCTCCGGAGTTCTATTTTCAACCCGGATTACTATTTACCACAAAAGGAGCAAAAAATTCAACAAGTACTTACAAGCTTTCTTATATTGAATTGCCTTTGAACTTTGTTTACAAAGGCTTGTTGGGTAATGGATATGTTATGGTTGGATTTGGACCCTATGTTGGTTATGCTATAGCAACAAAAGGTGAAGATTTTAAAGCATTTGATGCAGGTGGGAACATTTTTGCCGGATATGAAATGGCAGGCGGGATATTCTGCCAGCTGAACACACAATTTGGAATGCTTAACATTAAAAATTCCAGTGATAAATCATCATTTAAAAATACAGGTTTCGGTCTTTCAATCGGATACCGGTTTTAACAAAAAGTTTTAAATACAAAAAAGACCGTCTTTAACAAACAGAGACGGTCTTTTTTATTTGGAACAGAAATGATCAGGATCATCAATCCACCTTATTTTTCTTATCACCCATCAATTCAAGCCTGGTACTGTTGTGTTTTAAAAGATATAGCGAATTGAGAGAGCTCCGCCATCGGCCCAGAAGCCTGAATAACCAACAAGATTTAAAGCGGGCTTCCAGTCAATACCTAAATTTATTGGAACTTCTTTGAAGCTATATTCAAGACCCAGTATTCCATCTATACCTATAACAGTATAATTTATTCCTGGATCTCCCCAGTAACTGTGAGTATAATCGCCGTTCCAGAAGCCAACATGCGCTCCGAATCCATAATACCATTTCAATCTTTCTGTGTTGAAAGCCTGGTTATGGATTTCATAAAGACCGGTAATCTCAAACCCTCTCCATCTGCTGGCAAGAAGAAATTCAAAGGCAGACTTTTCACCGGTGAAATGCTTAACAGTCAGACCATTGTACGGGCCAGCTCTCAGTCCGATCCCTGTTTTGTAATCCTGTGCATAACTGATCGAAACCAAACAAAACACAATCAAACAAGTTATTACAATTTTTTTCATTTGCATAAATATTAATTAATTCCTACTCATTTGGCTTTTCAGCTCCGCCCCCGCATTAAAACCTGTGCGGGACAGGCCCGTTTTTTTAAAGTGGTTACCGGGCTCCACTTGGTTGCCATTTCTTTTACCCGTTCAGTTGAGCCATCAATTGTTTCCTTGATAAGAAAATTCTATTTTTTACAGTTCCGATTTTCAGGTCAAGCTCATCGGCAATTTCTGTGTATTTGTATCCATTAATATACATTTTAAAAGGTATCCTTAATTTGTCTTTTAATTGTTCAATATTCTGGGTTATTTCCAAAGCTGAATATGCTGAATCCGGATCATCAGAACCAGCAGGCTCTGTTTGATTAATGAAAAATGATTCATGAGTCTGATCACTATATGTGTTCTTACTGCAACTGCGCCTATAGTTATCAACAAAGGTATTTTTCATAATTGTGAATGTCCAGGCTTTAAATTTTTGATTATCAACATATTTGTCCCGACTCATTAATACTTTCAGATAAGTTTCCTGTACAAGATCTTTTGCATCTGCACTTTTAAGGTTAAGACGATATGCAAACTTCAGTAAGCTGTGTTCAAGACTTAGTAATTGTGAACAAAATTCTATTTCTGTCATGTTTATTTTTTTTCAGGAGACAGCAATAAAACGACTCCGCCAATCCCCATTACAGCAATGCCGATCAACGGCGACCAACTGAGGTGGTGCGGTTTGTTTGCAGTGATATGAACTTGTCCGATATCAACTACTTTCTCTCTGGTGAAGAAAGTAATTGCTGTAAAAATGGTTAATCCTAAACCGATCAGGATAATGAAGATACCTGCTTTTTTCATTGCTTTTTTTTTACATTAATAATATGTTTGAAAGATATGCCAAACTGCAGTAATATGAGTTACACAATTTTTGATAAAAGTTACATGATTCACGCATTCACTTGAAAGGAGAAAGGAGAAAGGAGAAAGGAGAGAGAATAATAAACTACTTAAAATATTCTCTGACAAAGGCTTGCATTTGATTTTCCGTCACTTTTTTTCATTTTTATTATGTTTAATTATTGATTTAATGAATCAGAGTCTCACAATTGTGCCTGTTACAATTCCGTTTCATAAAGTCGAAGCCTGTTTCGTAGCGCAATATTTTCATCCTGCAAAGATTTTATTCGCTGTAACAAATGAGTGATGGTCTCAATACCTTCAAGGTTAATATCCAACTCGTAATAAAAGCGGACAATTTTCTCTAATTGTTGCAGCTGGTTTGAATCAATAAACCCTTTTTCTTTAACAGTAGTAACTTCTATCAATCCGGTTTGCTGTAATGAACTGATAAATGAAATCTCAATGTTGTGGTTAGCACAAAATATATCTACAGCTGTTAATTTTTCTGTTTTCATTACATACGTTTTTTAAATTACGATTCAGATAATTCGGTAAATAATACTTTTTGCTTTTCCGATAAATTTGTTGGAATTTTAACTGTATATGTTATATGTAAATCACCAAATTGGCCTTCATTTTTATAAACAGGAAATCCTTTGTCTTTTAACTTTACTTTACTTCCATTTTGTGTTTCGGGCTTTACTTTTAGTTTTACTTTCCCGTTCAGTGTATCAATTGTGATTTCACCTCCCAACACTGCTGTGTACAAATCTAAATCAACCGAAGCATATAAATTATTTCCTAATCGCTTAAATACAGGGTGATTTGCTATTGAAAATGTAATATATAGATCACCATTCGGTCCGCCATTTATTCCCTGACCCCCATGTCCTGTTATTTTAATTGTTTGCCCATTTTCAATTCCGGCGGGGATAGAAATTCTTAGCTTTTTCCCGTTTACCGTTAACGTTTGTTTGTGGGTTTTATAAGCATCGATGAGGTCGAGATGTAATTCTGCATTGAAATCTTCTCCTCTGTATTTCACCCGTCTGCTTCTGCCACCGCTTGCTGCCCCACCAAACATAGATTCAAAAAAATCGGAAAAATCCCCTTCAGATTGTGCCCCTGAATACCTTGCACCACGAGAATTTGACGATTGTTCCTGATACTGTTTTGATTTTTCAAACTGTTCAGAATGTTGCCAATCCTTTCCGTATTGGTCATATTTTATACGTTTTTCAGGATCACTCAGTACTTCATTAGCTTCATTGATCTGCTGAAAATTCTTTTTTGCATCTTTATCTTTCGGATTTAAATCGGGGTGATACTTTCTGGCTAATTTCCGGTAGGCATTTTTGATCTCCTTCGGCGTTGCCGTTTTATCTATCCCTAATAATTTATAATAGTCTACGAAATTCATGTATTTAGAGAATTATGTTGATCAGACTTTAAAAGAGCTGTTTATAATATTCTGCCATTAATTTGTTAGGGACAGTACCAATTGCACGAGAGCGAGTCATGGGAGCCATAACGATACGATTTCCCAATTCTACAGAACCAACCTTTTTGGGAGTGAATAATTTGTATTCTTTCATATGTTCTATTTATTTTCCCGCAAATTTGATCAGCTCTGCATTAAACTTATGAATTTCCTCAGAAACAGGCTATGCCCGCTATTCTCAAAAGTAACGATATGTGAATTTGAGAGAACAAAATTAAGCATTTGAACCGGAAAAGTGTTACAAAACTTTTAAAAAGAGTTACATCATTCACACATTCTCTT
>JAZDJJ010000011.1:0-2017 GCA_043804035.1 Bacteroidota bacterium | reverse complement strand
TTTTTGTTCGATTGAAAAACGAGCAA
Source organism: Bacteroidota bacterium (assembly GCA_043804035.1). GTDB lineage: Bacteria > Bacteroidota > Bacteroidia > Palsa-948 > Palsa-948 > JAZDJJ01. The sequence continues at coordinate 1,991 of JAZDJJ010000011.1, read as the reverse complement.
GATTACCAAGAAATTTCTTGGGTTAATCCTTAAAAGTCATAGCACCCATATTTTTCATAATGATATCAGACACACAATTAATGAAACTATCACTTGGCATAACAATAGCAGGCATGATTGCACTTTTTGTATTTACTCAATCAATAAAGCCCGTGCCAATGAAAATCTCTGAAATAAATCAGGATTATGTTGGTAGAACAGTCGTTGTTACCGGCTATGCAAAATCAATGTCAGTAAACAACGGCAATGTTTTCATCACATTTGAGGATAACGAGAGCTCCATTAAGCTTGTGATGTTCGAAAAGGAAGCACTGAAAAACAAGGACGCATACAACATCAGCAGGCTCGACACACTCATAGCAGAAGGCGAGGTTTCCATATACAAAGGCGAGATTGAAATAATTGCGAGGAAGATTAGGAAAGAAGAGTAACAAAGTTCATTTCATTTTGGCTAATACATTTTTGTTTATGGAGCTTAATTTCTTTATTATATTTTTTGGTATAGGTTTCTTTTTGAAAAGCTAGTTAAACAAAACATTTCAACAAGTTTAAAAGAACACAATCATAAATAAAATCATGACATTGAGTAATACACAAAAAGAAGAAATACGAGATTTGTTAAGAAGAATGTTGAAAAATAAAATTCATAAATAAGCAAGAGAAACAATTTTACAGGTAAAATAAAATTTGATCAAGGAACGTAATTTTTACTCTGATAAATAAAAAAGAAAAAGGGCCGCAGCCGGGAAAGCCGACCGGAACACAATTGGTATTCCAAGTTTTCGGACCCAGACTAAGAGATATCTGTCAGTTCATATAAAATTTTCTTGTTTTTTATAAACTGATAATATTGTCCACAGTCTCTTGTGCTTTAGCGGGCTCATGCCTGCCGTTACACTACCGCGGCCATACATCCTGTTCATTATTTTGTTTCCTTTTAAAATTTTAAAAACAAGCAAAGATACCGAATTATATTGTGAAACAAATAAGTAAATAGGATATTATAAATTTGCTTCACATACAGCAAACAACAAAATTTTGTTGTTTTACTATAAAGATGGTGTGCTTATGCAGTATAATCACAAGGAAATAGAGGAAAAAGTTAACCAAATATGGCTGGACTTGAATGTGCCTGAGAAAATTACCGAGCTTGATTCAGAAAGAAAAAAATTTTATCTTCTTGACGGCCCGCCATATGTAAATGATGTCCCGCACGTCGGTCACATAAAAACAACAGTATTCAAGGACGTCTGGGGCAAATTCAAATTTATGCAGGGTTTTGCCGTATGGTTCCAACCAGGATTTGACTGTGGTGGTCTGCCAATAGAAAATGCAGTCGAAAAAAAACTCGGCATAAAATCAAAATCTGATATTGAAAAATTTGGTGCTGACAAGTTTATTGAGCAGTGTGCAACATTTGCAAGAGGCAATGAGCCGCTGTGGCTTGAGCTGTATAAAAAACTCGCTGCATGGCGCGGATGGGTCAAGCCGTATCTTACATTAGATGATTATTACAAGGAATCAGGATGGTGGACAATAAAGAAACTTTATGAAAAAGGTCTTCTCGTTCAGGGCTTCAGACCAGGCTTCTGGTGCCCGCATTGTGAGACAGTACTTTCTGGTTATGATGTAACAGATTCATACAAGGACATTGAAGATCACTCCATTTTTGTGAAGTTTAAGGTATATGATTCAAAGCCTGTCAAATTTCTCCTTGTATGGACAACAACACCATGGACACTCCCTGCAAATGTTGCACTATGTGTTCATCCGGATGAAAAATATGTTGAAACAGAAGTAGAAAATGAAATACTCATTCTTGCAGAAAAAAGGATTTCTATTCTTGATGAATTTGGAAAGCAGTATAAAGTCATCAGAAAATTTCCCGGAAAAGATATTGTAGGAATGAAATATGAACCACTTCTTGATATACCGCTTCAGAAAAATCTTGAACACAAGGTTGTTGCATCAATTCCGATAATGAAAGTACG
>JAZDJJ010000010.1:0-3033 GCA_043804035.1 Bacteroidota bacterium | reverse complement strand
TTCCTTCCGAAGATTCCGCCGAATAACCTCACCTAATGTTTCGCATCTTCATCTACTCATCTCCAATTACCCCATTATTTGATGCGAAACATTTGAAATACCTTCCGGGCGTGCGCCGCTCCCAATCAAGCCCGCACCCGGTCTCCACTGACGGGGCAACTTAAGGTTTTTCAATCGAAAATCGACAATTGAAAATCGACAATCAAATTGTTTCCCCGTCAGTTTTTCCTCAACCATTTATTCATAGTAATTATATCTCCAAGTCCCGTCTACCGCAATAGTCGGGACTTCTTTTCATCAGCATAAATTTTTAGTGAATGTTATAAAATATGTTAAAAAATGCACTCTCATTTTTTAGTCTGTTATGTATTTAGTACATTTATACTATACATAATAGTGCTGATGGATATTATCTTCATAATTATTGTTTGTTGTCTTTTGCTTACGGGGTATCTGTTCGACCTATCCTATGCACGAACAAAAGTACCCTCGGTCGTTTTACTACTATTTTTAGGCTGGGGAATTCGACAACTTTCCATTTTGATGGATATTAAAATCCTTGAATTGGGTGCTTTGCTGTCAATTTTCGGAACAGTTGGTCTCATATTGATTGTGCTGGAAGGTTCATTGGAGCTTGAAGCCGGGAGATCAAAAAGAAAGCTTTTCGTAAAATCCTCCTTGTCAGCATTTCTTTCCTTATTAGTTTTATCTTTTGTTTTTGCTATTCTTTTTCATTTGTTCAGCAATTATTCATTCAAACAATGTCTTGCCAATGCAATACCACTCTCAATTATCAGCAGCGCCATCGCAATACCCAGTGTCCGTAATATGGGAGCTTTTAACAAAGAATTCGTTACCTATGAAAGTAGCATATCAGATATACTGGGTGTAATTTTCTTTAATTTCATTGCCCTGAATGAAACGATTGAAGCTTCTACATTCGGTTATTTTTTTCTGCAAATGTTTGTAATTACTATCGTGTCTTTTATCGCTACGCTTGGTTTATCCTATCTTTTAAGTAAAAGTAATCATCATGTAAAATACATTCCCATAATAATTTTTATTGTTCTCATTTATGCAATCTTTAAGATGGTTCATTTACCGGCTTTGATGTTTATTATGATTTTTGGGTTGTTCCTTGGTAATTTCCACAAATTCAAAAAAACAAAATGGATTGAAGTTTTTCAACCGGATAAAATGAAAATTGAAGTTCATAAATTTAGAGAAGTTGTTATTGAATCTACTTTTTTAATTCGGACACTTTTCTTCCTTTTGTTTGGATATCTTATCGAGACAAAAGAAATCCTCGATACACAATCAGTCATTTGGTCATTAGGAATTGTAGGGGGTATTTTTATAATCCGGTATTTTATTTTAAAAATTCTCAGCCTTTCTGTTAAACCACTGTTGTATATTGCTCCAAGAGGTCTTATTACTATTTTACTATTTTTAGCTGTTACACCGACCCTAAACATTTCATTCATCAATAAATCGCTCATAATTCAGGTGATTATTCTCACTTCTCTAATAATGATGATAGGACTGATCAGAAATTCTCGTAAAAAAAATAATGCTAAAGCAGGCAAAATTGATGATTCATCAGTGGATTAAGCCTAATGACCGAGGCCTTTTCTGAGGAATCAGGCAAATTATAAAAGTACTAGCGATCCAAATTATTAAGTTGTATCTTTATTATTGTATAAAGACAATGTGTGATTTGTACCACAAACTGATGGATTAGTGCCATCCTCTTTGAGAATTCCATGATAACTTTGTAATACAAGCATGTAAAAAAAAACAAAATGACAAACAAGCACGATAATATGTTTACAGGCGGTGAAATAATTCAATTCAGAATAAGCAGTTTAAAAAGAATAGATCTGTTTAAAAGTGAAAGAAATTCAAAAGTAAAATGGCACACTTTCATATACATTACTTGTGGCAAAGGAAGAATTGAAATTGATTTTGAAAAATATTCTGCATTTAAAAACAAACTTTTTTTTATTGAAAAATTCAAGTATTGGAAACTAATAAAAGCAGTAGGCATGGAGGGAATAATTATTCAGTTTACAGATGCTTTCTATAATTACATTTATACAGGAAATCCACGCATTAAAAGCGATCAATCGTTAATCGGCGATATTTTGCCTTCTATTAAAATTGAAAGCCGGAATGAAAAGGCTTGGGGAAATGTGATAAGTATTATGCAAAATGAATATTCCAACTTGCTTGTTAATTCAAAAGAAATTCTCTGCTTAAGTTTAAAAACTTTGATTCTGATGTATAGAAGAAAAGCTTTTACAAAAGGCCGGTTGATTATATCTGACAGAAAAAAAATTCTACTTTTTGAATTTCGAAAACTGGTCAACAATAAATTTTCAGAGATAAAGAGGCCTAGTGAATATGCCAGTAGATTGAATGTAACTTCAAATTACCTCAACAGTATTTGTAAAGACATTTATCATAGAACAGTCAGCGAGATAATTCAGGAAAGAGTAATTCTTGAAGCGAAACGACTGCTGGGGCATACCGGTATGAGTGTCTCCGAAATATCCTATAAACTGGGATTTGATGACAACTCATACTTTGGCAGATATTTCAAAAAAGCAACAGGAACGCCACCTGAAAAATACAGATTATTAAATTATTGTTCATAAATTTAAAAAAACCAATTATTATGGAAAACATAACTCTTGAAACCGTTCACTTTAAAGCAAGTAATGATCTTGAATCGTTTGTAAAATCAAAAATATCTAAACTGTTTCAACAAAACAGTGCTATTATCAGGGCTGACGTTACTTTATTTGAAGGAGCATCTGGTAATCATCAGAATCAATATTGCGAAATTCAGCTTTCGGTTCCGGGTGAAAATCTCTTTGTAAAAAAACGAAATGATAATTTTGAAAAATCAATAGTAGAAGCTGTCGTAGCATTAAAGAAAATGATGCGAAGAAAAAAAATAAAAAAGATTAGATAAGCGCAGAAAATAGAACTGCTTCTTCATTTTACTTTATTTAATACAACACAAAAGTT
>JAZDJJ010000009.1:0-31198 GCA_043804035.1 Bacteroidota bacterium | reverse complement strand
ACTGAAACTAAAATCTAATTCACCACTACAGCAATTACATGTGAACGAAAAAAAAACAGAATGCCAATCAGAAATATTTCAGGAAGATACTTTCGCACACGATAACAACAACAGCAACGATGTGCAACCTGCTTCATCTGATTCTGTTCTAACAGAAAATCTTTATTCTGAAACATTCACTCTGCCGGTTGAGCCGGTAATTTCACCAAGCGACATTCCCGCCAGTAAAACAGAATCTCATCCGGAACCCCGTGATAATGATTCTTGTCGTGGCGAAAAAAAAGCAGAACCACTAATAAATTTTGATGACATCATTCACGGTGACGGTGTATTGGAAATCATGTCAGATGGCTATGGATTTCTTCGCTCAGCTGATTACAACTATTTAAATTCTCCTGATGACATTTATATTTCGCAATCGCAAATTCGTCTCTTCGGATTAAAGACAGGCGATATGGTTTTTGGCTCCATTCGTCCTCCGAAAGAAGGAGAAAAATATTTTCCACTTATCAAAGTTGAAAAAATCAACGGGCGTGATCCTAATTATGTACGCGACCGTGTTCCCTTTGAACATCTCACTCCGCTTTTCCCAATTGAAAAATTCAAACTTACAAAACCGAAAGAAGATAATTTGTCTATGCGGGTGATTGACCTTTTTACGCCAATTGGAAAAGGACAGCGCGCACTTATTGTTGCCCAGCCGAAAACAGGAAAGACAGTTTTGATGAAAGAGCTTGCTAATGCGATTTCTGCAAATCATCCGGAAACATATCTCATCGTCTTGTTGATTGACGAACGCCCGGAAGAAGTTACTGATATGGCGAGAAGTGTAAATGCAGAAGTTATTGCTTCCACATTTGATGAGCCGGCAGAACGTCATGCACGTATCGCAAATATTGTTTTGGAAAAAGCAAAACGCATGGTTGAATGCGGACATGATGTGGTGATTCTATTAGATTCCATTACACGTCTTGCACGCGCTTACAATACACTTTCGCCGGCATCAGGAAAAGTTTTGTCGGGTGGTGTGGAAGCAACAGCTCTGCAAAAACCAAAACGTTTTTTTGGAGCAGCACGAAAAATTGAAAATGGCGGTTCGCTTACCATTCTCGCTACTGCACTTACAGAAACCGGGTCCAAAATGGACGATGTGATATTTGAAGAATTTAAAGGAACAGGTAATAGCGAAATACAACTTGACAGAAAACTTGCAAACAAACGTATTTATCCTTCCATTGATATTGTTGCTTCCTCTACACGAAGAGATGAACTATTAGTTGATAAAGAAACATTACAACGTCTGTGGATATTGCGAAAACATCTTGCTGATATGACACCACTGGAAGCAATGGAATTTCTCCGTGAGAAGATGCAAAACACAGAGAGTAATGAAGAATTTCTTATTTCAATGAACAGTTAATTTGTATTACCCAAAAGTCGCAAACGAACATTATCAAAATGACTCGTGATATTTCTTGCGTAAGTTTTGAATCCATAAAAGAATTAGAAACTTTTATTAAAACGAACAAACGATTGCCTGGATTGCCTTCTGCTGTACAAGTTGCTAAAAACGGAATAGGAATCGGAGAATTGCAAATAAAACTTCTTGAAAAAGTAGAAGAATTGACTCTATATATAATAGAACTAAAGAAAGAAAATGAAGAAATAAAAAAACAAATTAATAAAAAATGAAAACAAAAATCTTTTTCTGTTTATCTTTGCTCCGTCCTTTTTTTTATATGGCTTTATGTTCCTGGAAAAAATAACCATAACCAATTGCAATACACATAAACGGTACCATTATTATGTGCGGATAATGAACTCACAAAAAGTCGCTACGACTTCTCTGCAAAACAAAAGCAAACAAGTTATTCGCTTGCGCAAATGCAGTGAACCACAGGAGCCGGTGCGTGAGATATACGATGCCAGGATACCAATACAAACCCTACCATCTGAAAAAATTTGTGTTACCTAAAACGGAAAATCACAACATAGAATCCGCTATGAAACTGTAATAAAATGTTCCAAGTTGGGTTAATGACCATTTTCACTATTAACAGTTAATCAACATAAAATACAGACACAAATATTGCATCTCTACTTTTTTGATTTATCATCTTTTACTTCTTCAAAGTCAACATCAGTTACTTCGCCATCTTTTTTATCAGTGCCATTTGGCTTCGGCTGTTCGGTGTTATTGCTTCCTGCTGCTTGTGATTGCTGTTGTGCTTTGTAAATTTCTTCTGATGCCGCATGCCATGCTGTGTTGAGCGAAGCAAGTGCAGTTTCTATCTTGGCAAGGTCTCTTATTTTATGGGCATCTTTTAATTCACTCAGGGCTTTTTGTATATTCTCTTTTTTATCGGTAGAAATTTTATCGCCATATTCTTTCAACTGCTTTTCGGTTTGAAATATCATGGCATCAGCAGAATTTATTTTATCCACTTCTTCTTTTGCTTTTTTGTCTGCTTCGCTATTAAGTTCGGCTTCCTTTTTCATCTTTTTTATTTCCGCATCACTTAGTCCGCTCTTTGCTTCTATCCGTATGTGCTGAGATTTTCCTGTGGCTTTATCTTTTGCTGTTACTGCGAGTATTCCGTTTGCGTCAATATCAAAAGTTACTTCAATTTGTGGCATTCCGCGTGGTGCAGGAGGAATTCCGTCAAGGATAAACCTGCCGAGTGTGCGGTTGTCTTTTGCCATTGAACGTTCTCCTTGCAAGACATGAATTTCTACAGAGGGCTGATTATCTGCTGCGGTGGAAAATGTTTCCGATTTTTTTGTGGGGATAGTTGTGTTTGCATCAATAAGTTTTGTGAATACATTGCCCATTGTTTCAATTCCGAGAGAGAGAGGAGTAACATCCAGCAGAAGAACATCTTTTATTTCTCCTGTAAGAACTCCACCTTGTATTGCTGCGCCCACTGCTACAACTTCGTCGGGATTTACGCCTTTGTGCGGTTCCCTTTCAAATAAATCCTTTACCATCTGCTGAACTTTCGGCATACGAGTCATTCCACCCACGAGAATAACTTCATTTATATCTTTTGCAGAGATACCTGCATCACTCATCGCTTTTTGGCATGGAATAAGAGTACGTTGTAACAAATCATCGCATAACTGTTCCATCTTTGAGCGAGTAAGTTTTTTTACTAAGTGCTTTGGCACTCCATCTACAGGCATTATATAAGGGAGATTGATTTCTGTTTCAGAAGAAGACGAAAGTTCAATCTTTGCTTTTTCCGAAGCTTCTTTCAAACGTTGAAGAGCCATCGGATCTTTTCGTAAATCAATACCTTCATCTTTTTTAAATTCATCAGCAAGCCAGTCAATAATTTTCGTATCAAAATCATCACCACCGAGGTGAGTATCGCCATTGGTAGATTTTACTTCAAACACACCATCACCTAATTCAAGAATTGAAATGTCAAATGTTCCGCCACCAAGGTCAAACACTGCCACTTTCATGTCTTTGTTTTTTTTGTCTAATCCATAAGAGAGCGCTGCCGCAGTTGGCTCATTGATGATGCGTCTTACTTTCAGTCCTGCTATTTCGCCTGCTTCTTTGGTTGCCTGCCTTTGAGAATCATTAAAGTAAGCGGGAACAGTGATGACGGCTTCGGTAACTTCTTGCCCGAGATAATCTTCAGCGGTTTTCTTCATCTTCTGAAGGATGAGGGCTGAAATTTCCTGTGGTGAAAATTTGCGGTCGTCAATTACTACGCGTGGAACTCCATTATCTCCTGTTATCACTTGGTAAGGAATATGTTTCATTTCATTGATCACTTCGTTGTAAGTGTGTCCCATGAAACGTTTGATGGAATAAATAGTATGTTTAGGATTTGTAACGGCTTGTCGCTTGGCAGGGTCTCCTACTTTGCGTTCGCCATCTTTCACAAATGCTACAATTGAAGGAGTTGTTCTTTTTCCTTCGCTGTTCGGTATCACAACAGGGTCGCTGCCTTCCATTACTGCTACGCAGGAGTTAGTTGTGCCGAGGTCAATGCCGATAATTTTTGACATAATTTTAATTTTAATGAGACGGATTATTTATTTGAATTTTTATTATTTTGAAAAGCGAAAGTCAATCATTATGCCATCGGAATTCTTAGTTAATAATGACACAATAATATATTATGATAATAAAAATACTGACAAGGAAGGTGACATAAAGACATGGAGAAATAACTCTTCAACACTTATCCAACATTTTGATTTACTTCCATGCTTTCACAATTAACCCCGTTCCTGTTTTATGAGTGAGTATAGTATCAAAATAATTTAATATATATGAAATCGGATAAGTGATGATGTAATAGAAAGGAAGAAGAATAAAAAATAATTTTGTTACACTCAACATCTGCATAGGATACTTCATAGATAAACGCCATGAAATTTTTCCGGGTATTCCGTAAGAAAATCTTGCTTCTACTTTTGAAAAACCTGCCGACTTTAGTTTGTCTTCTATCTCTTTGATGTTGTAACCATTGCGAACATGTTCTTCTACGAATGAATTTTCTGTACTTTCGTTCTTATTTGAGGTGTGCATATCTGAATCGTTTTGGTCAGACGGAGTGGAAATAAGTAAAACAGATTCTTCTTTCAGTGATGCATGAAGGTTTTTAAAAACCAAAACATCTTCCAAGATATGTTCCATTACATCTACCGATAAAACAAAATCAAATTCATTTTTATGAATAAACTTGGTGAGGTCTGCCACTTCAAACCTTACATTCTTTTTTCCTATCTTCTGAAAAAAATTATTACAATCGGCAACTTGCTCTTCTTTTACGTCCACAGAAAGAATTTTTGCTTTTGGATTTTTGTTTGACATCCAATATGTGTATTGTCCAAAACCCGATCCTGCATCCAGAATTTTTACTTCTTCTTTGGATAAGATGGTTTTGATACTTCTTATTTCTTTATGAATATGCCATGAGCGAAGCAATAAAATATCAAGTAAATTGTAAAACAACTTTCTGAGGAAAGGCGATTTGTTAAAAATATTTCCGAGCGAATGTTTTATGGGGTCATAGTGCATAATCAATGAACAAAAAATAACGAGTTATTACATATTATGTCTTTTTTGTATGCCATTTTCATAAACTTGCTGTTAGGGGCTGGACAATTTTTGGTCGTTCGTTAAATCTCTAATGTGTCTATGAGAACCGAATGTATTTTTAGAATATCTTTGTTGTCAAGTTTGCCCCGTTTGTTAATTACTCGGTCAAATGAAACAGTTCTGATTTGATGGCAAAGTGCAAAACTGCCGAAAGTAAGTCCGCCTGAATCTTTTAGTAGTCTCACAATTGTAAATAAACTGTACCGTGGCTCTGTCGTGGTACAGGGAACAATTACAACTAAATCAAGATTATTAAATGATTTTACGACTATGCACGGTCTCTCATAAGCTTGTTCATGTCCTTTGATTTCTTTTGGGGGCTTTCCGAGATTTACATTTAGGATTTCGCCTTTCTGGTAATTGTGTTTCATTAATTCACAAGATTTTTAGAATAATCATCCAAGCCGAGATCGGCCAAAAATTTTTGTTCTTTGATGAAATCATTGTCAAAAGAAATTTGAGCGAATGATTGTTTTGTTGAGCGAACTTTTAAAATTCCTAATTCAGTTGCAAGAGCCGAATATTCTTGTGCAGCGTCTGCAACAATAAAAGCAAGTTCTTTAATAACTTTATCTGAAATTTTTAACTGTTGTTCGTCATTAATAATTACAGCAGCCACAGTTACAAACTCAATGAACAAAGAAGAATTAGTCCAGTCAACAATTTTTTGAACAATGGCACCATCGGGAACACCTAAAGCTATTGCAGAAATAAATTGCTCATAAGTTATTGTCGGAAGTTGCGATATGTTGGCTCCTATATTTTTTTTTGAAAAATCTACTGTCGCAACTACAGCGTCAACAACTTTACGATTGCAACGCAATGCAAAAAGAATATTTTCTGCTAATATTTCAAGTTTGGGATTTTTTTTTAAGTTCTTCAAATTGGGGATAAACCTCATCTAACATTTCTGACAAGTTAAATCCACCGTCTTCAAGCAACCATTTGATTGCTTTAATACGTAAATTAAAAATTTGACTTAATAATAAAGTGTCTAATGATGGCTTTATTTTTTTACCAGAAGTTATAATGTCGTTGATATCTGCTAATAATTTGTTCAAGTCCTTTTTCAAAGGATTGTCCAATTGAGAAGAATGATTCTTCAATTCAAGACAAATTACATCATAGTTTTTGGCTGTTGCTATCATAATGTAATTTTACGATTAATTTCTGTAAAGATAAAAATTATGGAGATTATGTCCCGTTTTGTACCAACTATTAAGGGCAGTTCTAAAAATACAAATAAACGTCATTGCTATTTGGTTACTGGGCTTGCCGAAGTAAGAGATTGCTTCCCATTTCGTTCCTCATGGTTCGCAATGACGCTCAATTTAAACGTCCTTGCTATTTGGTTACTGAGCTTGCCGAAGTAAGAGATTGTTTCCATTTCGCTTCGCTTATTTCGGCAAGATCAATACGAGTCATATCGCAATGACGAAACCAATTTTTGGGATTGCCCTAATTTTATTTGTCAAGTTTCACAAGGTTGTTGTGTTAAACAATCCTGTTTTGATTTATTTTGATGATGCAAAAGTAATACTTTATTGATAAACTCTAATGGTTTTTTTAAAATATTTCCGAGCGAATGTTTTATGGGGTCATAGTGCATAATCAATGAACAAAAAATAACGAGTTATTACATATTAAATTTACAATCGGCATTAACAGGGAATTTGGTTCTATCAAAAAACTTTTCATGCCAACTTTATTGCCTGCCTGCACATCACGTTCTTTGTCGCCAATAAAAAATGACAGCGAAACATCAATGTTGAAACGGGCGATAGCTTTTTCTATCATCAATGAATCGGGTTTGCGGCAGAGGCATTTTTCTACATCAGGATGATGAACACAGTAATAAATTTCGGTAATATTGATTCCATTTTTTTTCATGATATTCAGAAAATGTGTATGAATTTTTTCTACATCTATCTGCATATAAAGTTTTTTTGCGATGCCGCTTTGATTGCTAATTACGATAAAAATATATCCATTCTTTTGTAGAATTTTTAATGATTCAATCACATCATCATTCAAAACAAAATCTTCTACATGGCAAACATAATCACCGATTTCGCGATTTAGCACTCCATCGCGATCTAAAAAAACTGCTTTAGTTAGTTTCAAGTTTTGAGATTTAGTTGTTTGGTTTCACCACGTTGTTGTGTTATCAATTTAATTCTTCCTCCATTGATACGGGAGATAACATGATGAAGATAAATAATAATGATTTTTTTATCCGCCTTGCAGTATAAAATCTTCCTGACATTAGTTAAAATGAAATATCAAAACGAAAGAGCAACTCCTATTGACAACGGATAAAGTATTCTTTCGGGTCCTTTATCTTCAATAAACAAAGACGAAAGCGAATAATTGGTAAATAAAGTGAAGTTGCCATATCCTGCCCTAATAACTATTGCATATTTTAACACATTAAGATTATAATCATCATATATTTTTTCTTTAGTCGTGTATCCATCTTTTTTAAATTTTCGATTCGTCAATGAATTTATTTTGTAACCAAATTCCATTCCACCAGCCAAGTGAAACGATTTGTTTGCATTCGTCGGATTTGTGTTAAATTCAAATAAAAGTGGAATCTTTATGTATGTAGTTTTGATTTGATTTTTGATGTAGGAGATATTATCTGCCGTATCAAGTTTTACAGTTGAAGAGCTTGTATTTCCTGCGTAGGGATTTAAAATGATATTGTTTTTGAAATTATAACTGTTCCACTCAATACCTAATCCTGTAATAAGATTTATGTAATTTTTGTATAAGCGAAAGTTTTTTTCAATAAAATTTAAAGAAAAATACCAAGAACGGTTATATTTCAAATTCAAAAAGTAATTAAGGTTGTAAGCATCTTCGTCAGGAATGTTAAATTGATTATTAGCAGTAGATAACGCGCAAATTCCTATATCAATTCCTCTCCAATGCGTAAAGTTGCCTTTCTTTTTGTCTTTCTTTTCTTTTTCTTTTATTGCTGTTACACTATCGGTTTTTACACTATCGGTTTTTACTTTATCGCTAAATATCCAGATTCTAGAGTCCTTCCATTTTAGTTTTAGTGTATCTTCTGTAGTATTGTTCTGGGCGTAAATATTAAATGTCATTAAAAAGCCCATTGTTAAGAAAATGATTTTTTTCATGTTTTTTATTTGTTGGTTTGTATTTAAAATATTTTTTATTATTAGTTATCCTGCCGAAGTACGAACAAAATACGAATTTACGAATTTATGTATTATTAGTATTTCCATGAACTACATAAAAGAAAAAGACAGAAGCCGAATAATAATCATTTTTTTTCTTTCTGTATTATTTTGCTACACTCTTGCTGATTTCAAAATTCCCTACCACAAAAACATATTCCACTTTTTCGCCAGTACCCTCACAGGATTTGTTAATGTCAACTGCTTTTGTGCCGATAATTTTCTGTACTTCATTTTTTACCGCCATCCCTAAATCCCACCATCCGAGTTTGTCTGAGTTATCGCAAATGTTTGTAGTTTTTATTCCAAGTAAGAATCTTATTTTTTGGGTAACAAAAGTAGAAAATGTTTGATATTCATCTTCGTTAATTTTTATTTTTGTATATGGTGTTGCAATATTGTTGGCAGAAGCAACAACATTATTGTCTTGTTGTTTTTCCATTGGTTCTTGCATTGTTTGTTTCTCATATTCTCTCTGCTGCGATATGAGCGATTCATCAGAATTATCTTCCGAAATAATTGGTTCATTTGTATTTTGTTTCACTACATTTTTTGTTGTATTCCTATAATGACGAGATGATGCCTTAATTACTTTTAAAGAAGAATTATTTTTTATTTCTGAATTTGTTGTTTCTTTTTTATACGTATTTGTTGAAGATAAATTTGTTGTGGCTTTGTTAGTATTGTTTGCAATGATTGTTTTAGGAGTATCGTTATTTGATAAGAAGAAAAACAATCCTATCAGAAACAAAATAACCGCTGCCGCTGCTGCGTAATAATTATAGAGCGATACAATAACAGGTTCCTTTCTTTTATGTTTAAGAAAACTTTTTTCGGGAAAGGAAATCTTTTCGGGAGTGAGTTTGCATTTGATAAAAAGGTCAAACTCTTTTTTGAATTGCGGATTTTTTTCAATGAACACATTCAATCTTTGTTCCTGTTCAGCAGAAAGGATACCTTCTATATGAGCGACAAAAAATTCTTCGGATGTTCTATTTGTTATTTCGGAAGCAAGTAAAGATTCTATTCCGCTTGCACTATGTTTTTTTTTAAGTATTTCTTTTTCAGGGAAAGTAAGCGATTTGTTATCAAGCAAAATATTTTCATAACTTTCAAAAATCTCTTTCAAATTATAATTTTCTTCCAAAAAAACCAGCAATTCAGCAACATCGGCATCTGACAAATTTCCCTCGTAATAATCCAGAAAAACAGATTCGTAGTTATGCTTGTTGATATTCATAAAGATTCTTTCTTATATTACTTTTTCTATACTTCCTATATAGTTCTTTAAAAAAATTCTTGCTCTGAAAATATAAACTTTTACTTGTGATTCGCTTAAGTTTGTTATCTCTCCTATTTCTTTATACGCATATCCTTCGTAGTCCCTCATCATAATTACCATTCGTTGTATTGGTGGCAGTTTATTCACGGCTTCGTTCAAAATTGATTTCAAATCGGAATATTGTTTTGTGTGACTTAATGATTCCTCAAATTCTGATTCATCTAATCGGCTTTGCTTTTTATCTCTGCGGAACATATCTATCATAGTTCTGTAAGCCGAAGTAAACATATATGATTTAGCATTTGTTGAGGGCACATCAGAAATTTTCATCCAGAGTTTTTCATAAGTGTCTTGCACAATATCTTTTGCCTTGTCTTCATCTCTGACATTTTTCAGAATGAACCGATACAAATTATCAGAATAAAGGTCAACGCATTGATTAAATTCTTCGCTAGTCATGAAAAAAATATCCGGATTTGTGAATGGAACGATTCTAAAGCCCAAAAAGTTACATCCGAAATTATTATTTTTTGTTATTTTTTATATTGCGAATGTAATGTTCCAGAGCCATTGTCATAGAGGGAGATTCTGTAGTTGGTGAACAAATATTTAATTGAAGTCCGGCATGCTGAACCGCTTTTGCAGTAGCCGAACCAAATGCTGCTATCTGAATATTGGATTGACGGAATTTAGGAAAATTTTTTTTCAACGACTTAACATCAGCAGGACTAAAAAATACCACTATATCGTAATTCAGTTTTTTTACATAAGAAATATCATTGGGAACTGCACGATAGAACAGCGCTTTTTTATAATTTATTTTTTCTTTATCAAGTGCTTGGTCAATTTCCCGATTATGAACATTAGAACAAGGCAAAAAAAACTTTTCTCCTTTATGTCTTCGTAATATCTTTATCATATCAGAAATATTATGCTGTGCGTGAAACACCTTTCTTTTTTTATATGAGACATATTTCTGAATATAATATGCAATAGCATCAGAAGCGCAAAAGTATTTCATTGATTCCGGAACTTCAATTCGCATTTCATCGCAAAGACGGAAATAATGATCTATGCAATGCCGGCTGGTAATTATTACCGCAGAGTAATCCAGAATATTTATTTTCCCTCGCTTGAATTCTTTTGCAGTAATCCCTTCTATATGAAAAAACGGTATAAAATCTATTTTTATATTATATTTTTTAGAAAGTACAAGGTAAGGCGACTTGTCCAATTTGGGCTTGGGCTGAGTTATAAGGATAGATTTAATTTTCATTTTCTATAAACAACTTAATCCCCAAGAGTAATGGTAAAAATTCAAAAGCACAAAGGTATAAAAATAAATAAAACGTAGAAATATTTTTGTGATTTCGGGATAACATTAGCCCTCTCACTATTCTGAAAATGAAAGACATAGCAATAATTATTATTCCTGAAAATACGGCAGTGGATTTAATATCTTCCTTACCGTAAGCCAAAAAAATAACTACTGGTATCAAAAAAATTCCTACTCCCTGATTAATTAATATGATATTAAATAAATACTCACTGATTATTTCTTTTTGCTGGATAATAAAACCAATCAACTTTAGAAATAATATTTTTATTGTGTAAATCAACAGAAGTAATAAACAAATAATAAATAAAGACAGCAGGTCAAAGAGAAAATATCCTCCCTTGACGAAAAATAAATTTATCTGAATACAAAACAATGAAACAATCAGAATAAATACAACCGACAAAAAAGATGAAATCGGATTAGATAATCCAAATCTTTCCCTATAAAGAAGATTAGCAAAACCCGAATTATAAAAGAATTGAAAAAATGCATGTAGTCGGCGATTATGTTCAACTCTTAAATATCCGAGTATTGATACACACAAAATAATTAGAAATGCAATCCAAAATGGTTGAAAAACAATCATAGATTGAAATTTTTTTTCAGCAAAAATACAATCACTTTTGTTGCTTACAACAAATATTAAAAAGTTTTTATTTTTGTTAATCTATCTTGAATTCATTTTTCAAAAATAAAGTGGTATGGATAACAGGTGCTTCCTCCGGGTTAGGAGAAGCAATTGCTTATCAATTTGCCCAACAGAAAGCCAAGTTAATTCTTTCTTCACGAAAAGAAGATGAATTGAATAGAGTAAAAAAAGAATGTGCAAAATTTATTTCTGAAGAAAATATTCTTGTCCTGCCCATAGACCTTTCCGATACTTCAAATGTAAATTCGCTCACCGAAAAAGTAATTCAGAAATTTGGTGAAATAAATATTTTGGTAAATAATGCAGGAGTAACTCAGCGCTCATATATTGTTGATACACCACTCGCAGTGGAAAGGAAAATTATGGAGATAAATTTTTTTGGGACAGTAGCGATAACTAAAGCAGTGCTTCCTGTAATGCGAAAACAAAAAAGTGGGCACCTTGTCGTAATAAGCAGCATAATGGGTAAGTTCGGCTACTACAGGCGTTCAACATACTGTGCGTCAAAGCATGCACTACACGGATATTTTGAAGCATTAAGAATGGAAGAACTTGAAAATAATATTCATGTTTCAATAATTTGCCCTGGCTTTATGCATACAAATGTTTCTATGAATGCAATTATAGGAACCGGACAAAGTTTTAATAAAATGGATGAAGGGCAGCAAGAGGGAATGTTGCCGGAAGTATGTGCAAAAAAAATTCTTAAAGCAATTCGCAATAAACGTGTAGAAGTTTTTATGGGTGGGTCAGAACTTATGGCGGTTATTGTAAAACGTTTCTTTCCACGTTTTTTTTATTGGAGAATTATGCATGTGGGACCAAAATAAATCATATTACTAATCTGTATTTTCACAAAAAAACTTCTGTGTTCTGCAAATATAAATCGTTAGTTACTTCACTTCTTACTTCTTGCTTCTTGCTTTTTACTTCTTCGCCTGCTTTCACATGGGGTTTCTTTGCTCACAAAAAAATAAATCAACTTGCTGTATTCACGCTTCATCCTGAAATGATTTCTTTTTACAAAAAACATATTGACTATATCAGTCGTCATGGAGTGGACCCCGACAAGCGAAGATATTCTGACAAAGAAGAAGCAGCACGTCATTACATTGATATTGATCATTATGGCGAACATCCTTTTGATTCAATTCCATTTATTTGGAAAAAAGCCGTTATCAAATATTCAGAGGATACGCTTCAGGAGTATGGCATTATTCCGTGGTATATTGAAAAGATGATGTACCGACTTACCAAAGCATTTAAAGAAAAAAATGTAGATCGTATTCTTTATCTTTCAGCCAACATTGGTCATTACATTGCTGATGCGCATGTACCGCTGCACACTACAGGGAATTACAACGGGCAACTTACTAATCAGCAGGGGATTCATGGTTTTTGGGAATCGCGTGTGCCTGAACTTTTTGCTGACCAGTGGGATTTTTTTGTTGGCAGAGTAAAATATATTGACAAGATAAATGATAAGATATGGGAAATTGTAAAAGCGAGTAATGTAGCAAAGGATTCCGTTCTTCTGTTTGAAGCCGAACTCAACATGAAATCACCAACAGATAAAAAATTTTCTTATGAAAAACGCGGAAACAATACAGTGAAAGTTTATTCAAAAGAATATGCAGCTAATTATGAACAAATGTTAAACGAAATGGTGAAACGCAGAATGTGTGAAGCGGTACTGAATGTGGGAAGTTTTTGGTATACAGCATGGGTGGACGCAGGTATGCCAAAATTAGATAGTTTGCTGAATAAAGAAGTTGCTGATTCCCTCAAAATCGTTCAGCAGGAGAGAGAAGAGATATTGAAAACAGGAAAAATAAAAAATCCTAAAGGGCATGAGGAATGAACTACTCCACAGCAATCTGATGGAGAATTCTTTTGATTGTGTAACACAAAATCTTTGCACTATCTTTGTGCATTTTACGGTTAAATAAATAAATATAAAACAAATAACACGGCTGAGTAGTAACAAAAAATGGAACGGAAAGTAAAATCGGCGGACAAAAAATTACCTAAGGAAATTAAAAAGTTGAAAAAGAAAAACAAATAAAAAAAAACAATTATGGAACATCAACAAAACATTAGTAGCGATCTTCCCGAAAATGCTTATCGGGAATTAAACACAGGTGAAGAATATAAACCCGTGATGCCGGCTAATCAAGTATTTCTTGAAGTTACGCCATGGTCAGTATTTATGGGATTATTGATGGCAGTGATCTTCTCTGCTGCCGCCGCTTATTCAGGATTGAAAATAGGACAAGTGTTTGAAGCAGCCATTCCTATTTCTATTATTGCTGTCGGTGCATCGGTAGCAGCAAGAAAAAAGAATGCTCTCGGACAAAATGTAATCATACAATCTATCGGAGCAAGCTCAGGTGTAATTGTTGCAGGTGCTATATTCACTATTCCTGCATTGTATATCCTGCAAGTAAAGTATCCCGGCATTGAAGTGAACTTCTGGCAAATATTTTTCTCTTCATTACTTGGTGGAATACTTGGTATTTTATTTTTGATACCATTTCGTAAATATTTTGTAAAAGATATGCACGGAAAGTTCCCTTTTCCCGAAGCAACGGCAATTACAGAAATATTGATAACAGGTGCTAAAGGTGCTAAACAGGCAAAAATACTTATCGTCAGCGGGCTTATCGGTGGCTTGTACGATTTTATGTTCTCGGCTTTTCGTTTTTGGGACGAAATGTTTACAAGTCGTATCCTCCCTTTCGGTGAAGCGATAGCCGACAAAGCAAAGATAGTATTCAAGATGAATATTAGTGCGTTGATATTTAGTTTTGGATTTCTTGTAGGACTTCGTTTTTCTCTTATTATTGTTGTTGGTTCTTTGTTGTCGTGGTTTGTTTTTGTTCCATTAATAAATGAAGTTGGAAATATCGTATTGGCTAACAGCGGCAGTGTAAATCCTTTCGCCGGTATGTCTGCCGAAGCAATATTTAAAATGTACGTACGACCTATTGGCATTGGTGGTATTGCTATGGCGGGTGTTATTGGAATTATTCGTTCAGCAGGAGTCATTGGTAGTGCATTCAAACTTGCTTTTGGAGGAACGAGAAGTTCAAAGCATACACAGGAAATAGAAGTAGAACGAACACAAAAAGATATTAAGATGCCCCGTATTCTTTTATTCATTTTGCTAACGATAATTGCAATTTTCTTTTTCTTATTATTTGGTGTAAATATTACTATCTGGCAGGCAGCCATTGCATTGATAACATTAGTGGTCGTTTCATTTCTCTTTACAACTGTTGCTGCTAATGCTATTGCTATCGTTGGTACAAATCCAGTATCAGGAATGACATTGATGACGCTTATACTTTCTTCTTTCGTTCTTGTAGCAGCAGGACTATCAGGTTGGCAAGGAATGGTAAGTTCATTAGTTATTGGAGGTATCGTTTGTACTGCACTTTCTATGGCAGGTGGCTTCATCACCGATTTGAAAGTTGGTTACTGGCTGGGCTCATCGCCTTACAAACAGCAGTCGTGGAAGTTTCTTGGTACTTTATTATCAGCAGCCACAGTAGGAGTGGTAATTTTTATTTTAAGTAAATCGTATGGTTTTGTTAATACTCCGCAAACACCTAATCCGTTAGTAGCACCGCAAGCCAATGCTATGGCAGCAGTTATTGAACCATTGATGTTGCCCGGTGCAAAAGTGTATTGGATATTATATCTCGTTGGTGCTGTTATATCGTTGTTATTATTTTTCTTAAATATATCTTCTCTCGCTTTTGCGTTGGGTATGTTTATCCCGTTGGACTTAAACACACCGTTGATAGTTGGCGGATTACTTGCTCATTGGTTTAGCAAAAGCACTAAAAATGAAAAACTAAATACTGCACGAGGACAACGCGGAACACTTATTGCTTCCGGATTTATTGCAGGTGCTGCATTATTTGGTGTAGTAGGTGCTTTGTTATTATTCTTTGATATAGACCTGAACGTACATTGTTTTCAAACGATGAATAGCGCAGGAAAATGGGAATGGGAAGTAGGAAATATTTGGCCTCAATTGCTGGCGTTTATCACTTTCTGTGGACTAATATATTATTTCGTGTGGGATTCATTTAGAGCAAAAGTAGAAGAGTAAATTTTGCAGGACTTACGCAAAACCTTTAAATTGGAGGATAAAGTGTTGTTTCATTGTTTCATTGATTCATTGTTTCATTGATTCATTGTAGGAATGTTGTGTTTTTATGTTTAGTCGGACAATAGTGAAAATCTATCAAAGAAAAGGGTTTTCGTGATATTTTTTGCATAAGAGTGGTTTCAAAAATTAGTTTTCCCCCGCTCACTCGAATTTAGCGAAGCGTAATCCGAGCAGGGAGCGAGAAACAAGTTACCAGCCATATTGAAAAAACCAAAAGACAAAAATATTATTAACTTTACAAAAATTTTATTATGATTAGCGTACAAGGAATATATGATGGGAAAAAACTCCGACTTTTAGAAAATATCAAAGTCAGAACCCCTAAAAAGGTAATCATTACATTTTTAGAAAAAATTGAGGACGAATTAACGAGTGAAGAACTTCATTATCTTGCTGATAAAGGGGGAGGGTTTGATTTTTTAAAAACCAAAGAAGATGACATTTACAGTGATCATGACCTGAAAGTAAAATACAAATGATAAAACGTGGAACAATAGTACTTACGAAATTTCCATTTACGGACTTAAGAGCATATAAAAGACGTCCTGCTGTTGTTATTTCCAAAGACAATAAAAGCAAAACGGACTTTATTTTGGCATTCATCACATCCGTGATTCCTGACAATCTTTCAAAAACAGATTTACTATTAGACCTCTCTCACTTTGATTTTAAAAATTCGGGTCTAAAAAAAGCATCATTAATAAAGTTGGACAAAATAGCAACAATAAATAGATCGATCATTACAGGGGAACTTGGATATGTTTCGTTAGGCACACTTAAAGAGATTGATAAACGACTAAAAATTGCACTTGGACTAAAATAATAAATACAGTTGCTAACAGGTGTTTGCTTTCAGTGGCGGGACGGTGACTCGTAGAACAGGGAAATAATAATTTTAATGGTAGTGCTTCGTGGAAAGTGCAGTGGGTTAGCATTGTCACCGAAGAGCAACCGCGCGAGCAGGGGGAGCAAGGGAGTAAGCACAACTAAAATTTTTCACAATGAGTTATTACGACACACAACTAAAAATCAACATTGGACTTCGGGACAGTTTAATTGGCGACCCAGGGCGAGGACTGTTCTTTGACATTCCAAGAGAATTTGTTTTGATGCGACCAGAGTTAAATTTAATGGAAGGTATTAGAGAGGAAGCAGAAAAATATTTCAACGACAACGGTATTCCATTTTGGAACACGGGTGCGAAGCGACCAAAGGGAGTAAACAAGCCGACAGGACATATGCTTTCGTCACAAGTAGCGTGCATCAATCATCTTTTATTTTTCCAACATCATCAGGACATTGCAACCGCAATTCTTAAAGGTATTGACAACAATGTAAAAACAGCATTGCGTTTAGACAACGACAAACCCGACCACGGATTTGTTTCACTTGAAGTAATTGGAAAAGAGCCACACTATTTGAACGAAAGAAATCATTCGCGTGGTGCAAATGCAACTTCCATTGATGCCGCAATGCTTGCAGAAATGAATGACGGCACACGAAAAATATTTTTCATTGAGTGGAAATATGTTGAAGAGTATAAAGGCGACAAGTCAAAATTTATAGAAGAAGGTGGCGACAAACGAAAGGCAACTTATTTGCCTCTCCTTCAAAGAGAGGATTGTCCAATAATTGTTTCCAAACTTAACGACACTTTTATTGAAGGGATTTTTTACGAGCCGTTTTATCAATTAATGCGACAAACACTTCTGGCTCACGAAATGACAAAGGCAAAAGATTTCGGAGCAACGGATTACATTCATTTGCATCTAATCCCGACAAACAACAAAGAGTTGAAACTTGAAAATACATCAAAAGGAATTTTGAAAGGTGCGACACTTGAAGAAACTTGGAAAAATCTTTTGAAGTCGCCAGCGAAATACAAAGCGATTGGCCCGAAAGATTTTTTAGAACCTGCACGACACATTCCTAATGCAGCAACAGCGATAAAATATTTGGAGCAACGATATTGGAACTAATGGTAATCCCCGCTCGCTCGGATTTAGCGAAGTGTCTCGTCCTGAAAAGTTTTACACAAAATAAGTTGCATTTATGACTTGAATCCAGCGTTGATAAATAGCCGAAATGCTGAAAAATGCCGAATATTTTGGATTTTTAGAACTGCCCTAAAATTATCTTTTATGAAAAAAAACATTAGTAAAAAAAAATCATTGCAGGGAAATCTTGTAGGTGATATTTTTGGAGGAACAACAGCCATGCTCGTTGCTCTTCCTGCTGCCATTGCTTTTGGCTTAATCATTTATGCACCACTTGGTCCTACCTTCTCCGGCAGAGCCGCAATTGGCGGTATCATTGGCACTATTGTCCTCGGCTTATTAGCACCTCTTATTGGCGGAACAAAAAGATTAGTTACTGCACCTTGCGCTCCTGCTGCTGCTGTGCTCGCTGTTTTTGTAACTGAATTAGTAAACACTGGCAGCATCCCTACCGATGTAATTCCGGTTTATATCACGCTTGTTGCACTATTTGCAGGAGTAATTCAATTGATTATTGGAAAAATTGGTGGCGGAAAATTTATCAAATATATTCCTTATCCTGTGGTTACAGGATATCTCAGCGGTGTGGGTATTTTAATATTCATCGGGCAATTGCCAAAATTCTTAGGACTTCCGAAAGAAATAAAAATATGGGAAGGAATTTTTATGCCCCATGAGTGGAAGTTAGAAAGCATCAGCGTTGGTATTATAACTATTGTAGGAATGCTCTTTGCACCAAAAATTATTAAAATTATTCCAGCAGTAATCATTGGGCTTCTTGCAGGTATTGTTTGTTATTTCAGTGTCTCATCAATAAATCCAGCACTATTGATGTTAGAAAAAAATCCATTTATTATTGGACCTATTTCTGCATCTGTTTCTGATTTATACCAAATATTTATTAACCAGTGGACACTCATTTCTACTCTGGATTTTAATAACGTAAATATTTTATTAACACCGGTAATAACCTTGTCGGTGCTACTCTCCATAGATACATTAAAAACCTGCGTAGTTTTAGATGCTCTCACTTTGTCGCGACACAATTCCAATCGTGAACTATTCGGACAGGGAATTGGAAATATTGGCTCCGCTTTGTTTTGTGGAATTCCCGGTGCAGGAACAATGGGAGCCACATTGGTAAATCTTACCAGCGGAGGAAAAACAAAAATGTCGGGAGTATTTGTCGGAATATCTGCCTTGTTAGTTTTATTTCTATTCGGAAAATTAATGGCATGGATTCCTTTTGCTGCATTGGCAGGAGTGCTTATCGTGGTTGCTATACGAATGATTGATAACAAAAGTTTTGCTTTACTGAAACATAAATCAACGGTTTTTGATTTTGTAGTGATTCTGGCAGTAGTAATTTCAGCAGTAACCATAAGTTTAATTACTGCGGCAGGCGTTGGAATTGCTATGGCGATTATTCTTTTCTTAAGAGAACAGACGCGCACCTCGGTTATTCGCAGAAAAGTATTTGGTAATCAGAAATTTTCTAAAAGAAGCCGACTTACTAATGAACACGTAATTCTTGAAGAAAAAGGAAAGCATACACTTATTGTTGAATTGCAAGGACAACTTTTTTTCGGAACTGCCGACCAACTTCTCAGTGAAATTGAACCGATGATAGCCGACTGCAAATATGTTTTATTGGATATGCGCAGAGTTAAGTCAATTGATTTTACTGCTGCTAATCGCATGAAACAAATTCTTGCAAGAATAAAAGAGAAAAACGGTTTTTTGATTTTCACTTCTATTCCAATGAGTTTACCATCAGGACAAAATGTAAAAGAATATTTAGAATATCTCGGACTATCTGAAACAGAAAATCTTAAATTCTTTGACGACCTTGATTCTGCAATGGAATATGTTGAAGATGAAATTTTGCGGGAAGAAAAAATTAAAGATGATGGTAAAATATTATCACTTAACGAAATTGAATTTTTCTCCGAATTTTCAGATGATATATTAAAAACATTTTCTTTGATAATAGATGAGAAAACATATATGAAAGGTGAATTGATATTTAAGAAAAAAGACGAAGGCAATGAAATTTATTTTATCAGAAAAGGAAATATAAAAATTGTTCTGCCTCTCTTTGGCGGTGTGTCGCATCATCTGGTAACTATTGCCAAAGGTGGATTCTTTGGTGATATGTCGTTCTTGGATAAAAGAAAACGTTCTGCCGATGCACTTTCAATGGATGATTCTATGCTCTATGTTTTATCACGTAATAAATTTGATGAAGTTGCAATCAAACATCCGGAAGTTGCCGGAAACTTTTTTGAAAAACTTGCATACGTTATTGCAAATCGCCTGCGACTCAGTGATAAAGAACTAAAAGCATTGCAGGAGGATTGAGAATTTATTATTGACTATTGACTATTGATTATTGATTATTGACTGTTCATAAAATCATAAATCGTAAATGGCTGATTTTGAAATAAAAGATATTGTCGGAAAAAAAAATTGAGCGATATAAAAACAAATTGCATATAAAAGAATTGCAACTTGAAATCTTGCTTGACATTACCAATTCCATCAATCATAATTTCTCTACGCTTGCCATAGTTGAAAAATTTAAACGCTTTGTAAAAGAACAATTGAACATTGAAAAATTAGTATTGTTCAGTAAATTCTCGCAGTGGAGGTGCCTGCTTTCTTACGGTTTGGAAGAAGGGGAATTAGATAAAATTGAAGTAGAACGCGATTTGCTTTATCTCAAAGAAATTACTTCTGTTATATCTCATCAAAACGATGCGCTGAAAAATTTTGATATGGTTGTTCCGGTATATCAAGGAGAAAAACCACTTGCTTACTTGCTTTTAGGCGATGTCAATAACGATGCTCTGAGTGTGAGTCATATTATTAAGCATCTGAACTTTTTGCAATTGCTCACCAATATTTCTGTAAGTGCGATTGAAAACCAGCGACTATCAAAAGAAGTATTAAAACAAGAACAAAAGCGCAGAGAACTTATTGAAAAACAAAATGAAATTCTGGAAGGATTAGTGCAGGAACGTACCAAAGAATTATACGCAGAGAAAAACGAATCAGAACGATTACTCCACAATATTCTTCCGAAAGAAGTAGCCGAAGAATTAAAACAAAAAGGATTTACAACACCTTTGCGCCACAGCGAAACCACTATTATTTTTACCGATTTCAAAGGATTTACGGCAACAGCGGCAAGAATTTCTCCCCAGAAATTAGTGAACGAATTGAATGATATTTTTAAAACATTTGATTTTATCATGGAAAAAAATGGCATTGAAAAAATTAAAACCATTGGCGATTCATATATGGCTGTCTGCGGACTTCCAAAGAAATCAAATGCACATGCTATTCAATGTATTATCGCGGCTTTTGATATGATTGAGTTTCTTGAAAAGCGAAAAATTTCTTCAGATATAGCATGGGAAATGCGTGTAGGTATTCATTCCGGTCCTTTAGTAGCAGGAGTAGTTGGTGCCAAAAAATTTACTTATGATGTTTGGGGTGATACAGTTAACACAGCTTCGCGGATGGAAAGCAATGGCATTTCCGGGAAAGTGAATATTTCAGAAAAAACATTTCTGCTTGTAAAAAATTATTTTGATTGCGAATACCGCGGAAAACTTGCCGCCAAAGGCAAAGGCGAAATGGATATGTATTTTGTTACAAAAGAAAAAGTATCGGAACGATTTCTGAAAGTCAAAGATTTTATTCTTAATAAATTAAAAAATGAATTACCCGAAAATCTTTACTATCATGGTTTGCATCACACCATAGATGTTTACTGTGCCGCTACGATGCTTGCATTATCAGAAAACATAGATAAAGAAAATATAGAACTAATAAAAGTTGCATCGCTTTTTCACGATACGGGTTTTATTAAACAATATAAAGAAAACGAAATTATCGGCTGTGAAAGTGCCCGTGAAATTTTACCTCGCTTTGGTTTCTTATCCACAGAAATAGAATCTATTTGCGGAATGATTATGGCAACAAAAATTCCACAGACACCAAAAAATCATATAGAGAAAATCCTTGCTGATGCAGACCTTGATTATCTTGGCAGAACCGATTATTATTCCACAGGAAAAACTTTATTTGACGAATTAAATGCTAACGGAATATTTTTTGACGAAAAACAATGGAAACAGATGCAGATAAAATTTCTCAGTAATCATAAATATTTCACTATGACAGCCAGAGAACTTCGCGAACCGGAAAAACAAAAACAATTAGAAAAAATAAAGCAGATGTAATAGAGAGACGGTTTCAAAAATTGCTATTATCAAATTTCAACCTTAACTTGCTCATTGTAACTTCTCTATATTCGCAGATGAATTTGTGATAGGCATTTGTATTTTTATATCTGCCCTATATATTAACTTTTGTACCAATTCCATTCTTCACTGCTTTTTCGTAAATTAATTTTGCAGTAGCGGCATCCTGAATGGCAAGTCCGTTTGATTTAAATATTGTTATTTCTTTGTCGTTTATTCTTCCTTTCTTTTTTCCTATAATAATTTCGCCGAGTTCTGCATAAAAATGTGATTCCTGAATAGAACCTTCTGATAAGGGGAGCATAATATCTCCGGCTTCACTGAAACATGCAATTTTGGAATCGCCTATAAATTTAGATCTTTTAATAATTTCAGTATCTAATTCGCGGGCATTAGGAGTGTGGCTGCCTATACCGTTTATATGAGTACCCGGTTTCACTTTTGTTCCATCAAATATAGGAGTTGATGAAGATGTTGCAGTACAGATAATATCGGCATCTAACAATTGTTCAGGGTTGTTGGCTTTTACTATTTCAAGTTTGAGTTTTTTACTCATTTCTTCGACAAAGATATTTACTGCATTTTCGGATATATCATATACTAATGCTTTGGAAATATTTGATACTTCTGCAACTGCCCATAATTGCATTTTTGCCTGAACTCCAGAACCATAAATACTAACAATCTGATTTTTTTCTTTACGGGCAAGGTATTTTGTTGCTACTCCACTTGCAGCACCTGTTCGTACTGCTGTTAAATAACCACCGTCCATAATACATATTACATCTCCGGTTTCAGGGTCTTGTAATAAGACCTTTCCAATAGTGGTTGGAATATTATGTTTGGAAGGGTTGTTTTTGTATACTGTAACTACTTTGCAGGCAAGTGCTCCCATTTCTTTAAGATAAGCAGGCATATACAACGCCAACCCATCGGGAGGAGTAATATTTATGCGAAGAGGTAATACAGCAGTATTGTTGGCAAGTTCTGCAAAAGCATGCTCAACAGCATCCATGCAATCTTTCATAGTCAGCACGGATATTACGTTTTCTCTGTTTAATATTAAAGCCATAGAATATAAATTATTAAAATTAGTTACTGTTTGTGGTCTTATCTGCTATTGTTTATGTTTAGAGAAGTCACGGCAAAAGTAAAATATTTTTGTAGAACTTACGCAAGAATACTTTTTGTCTCTCGCAAAGTTCGCCAAGAAATACGAAAACACTTTGCGTTTATCAAATCTGCGAGAAATAAATAAAGTGCGTAAGCACTATTATTATTTTAATTTGATAATTCCCTGCGGCTTGCAGCAGGGTTGTTCATTCCGAACAAACACTACAAGATAAATTGCTTTTTATCAGGGCTGAAGCCCGTGTTACCATTTTACTTCGTCTCCGCCATAAATGACGGAGTTAATTCGTTTAGTTCGGCAATATTTTCGGCAAGCTCAATAACCATCTTACTACAAGATAAATTGCTTTTTATCAGGGCTGAAGCCCGTGTTATCATTTTGTTTCTTCTCCGCCATAAATGGCGGAGTTAATTTGTTTTATCTTAATGCTCCGTATTCATTGTAATACATCAAAAAGATTTATAGAAGAAAGATAAGAGCATGCATTTCAAATCAGAAAGAACATTACAACGTTATCGGTTTCCTCTGATAAAAATCCAGCACTTTTAATTTAAATACATAATCATATTTTGCCTGCAACAGTTCAGATTTTGCTTTAAAAAGTTTGTTTTTGGCTTCACCGTAATCAGTGGCTGTAATAGTTCCCACATTAAATTTTTGTTCAGTGTATTTAAATGCTTCTTCTATGGCGGTTACTGCTTTATCAGCCGCATGATATTTTTTCAGTGATGCCACAGCATCGTTGTACGCTTGCTGAATTTTTTTTTGAAGATTATCTTTTACGAGTTGAAGCGAGAGTTTGGCATTCTCTATTGAAATTTTTGCACGCACAACAGATGTTTTGTTTTGCAGATTATTGAAAATAGGAACCGATAAATGCAATCCTACAGAGCGATTCAGATTCTGATTTATCTGCTCGGAGAAAGGAATGGTTGAATAGTTATACAACATCTGTGGAGAATAAACAGTATCGCCTGCTGAAGTAATGTCGCCATTTGGGATATAACCAAAAACTCCCGGTGTGCCCGACAAACCTTTACTTGCTTCTGAATATCCTGTGCCATAATAAGCAAATAAAGAAATACGCGGATAAATTCCACCTTTTGCAACTGACAAACTTTTTTCTGAACTTTTTAATCTGAACTCAGCGCTTTTTATTTCGGGCTGAGTAGTTAAAGCATTATTGTAAATTTCTATAGTATTATTGTTCAGAATGGGCTCAGCAGACATGTTGATTTCAGGACGAACAATTTTGAAATTCACAACAGTATTAAGATTTAGTATTTGTACCAGATTCAGATAAGAAAGCGTGAGATTGTTTTCGGCATTTACCATATTGAGTTCTTCGCTGGCGAATTGGGCTTCTATGTCTAAAAGATTTCCCCTCGGAAAAATTTCTGCGGTTACTAATTTTTTTATACGCTCTGTTTGCAATCGCGTTATTTCTATCTGGCTTTTCGCCACAGTCAGCAACTCATCTGCAAAAAGAATCTGCAAATAAGCAGAAACGATATTCAGGGAAATATCATTGCGCATTTTGTCTACATCAGAACAACTTGCCATCAAATCATATTGATTTTGCTTTATAGTATTCAGGTTTTGAAATCCATCAAACAAAGTTGCATTGGCGCTAAGCGAAAAATCCTGAGAGAGCATCCAATTGCCGCTGAGAAACTGATTAGTAA
This sequence comes from Bacteroidota bacterium, assembly GCA_043804035.1. Taxonomy (GTDB): domain Bacteria; phylum Bacteroidota; class Bacteroidia; order Palsa-948; family Palsa-948; genus JAZDJJ01. Next base: position 6,332 of record JAZDJJ010000009.1, on the reverse strand, counting down.
AAGGATCAACTTTTTTCCCGTAATTATAATTATGCGATACATTTCCGTTCAGCGAAGGAAGTAATTGCGCCTTGCTCTGTAACAGCACAGCTTCCGACAGTTCAACATTTAACAGGTTCTGTTTTATCTGAATATTATTCACCAGTGCATACTCAATACATTGTTGCAATGTCCAATGCTGCAACGTTTGTGCATGCAGAACAGAAAAAAATAATAATATCAGAGAAAAAAATAATCTAAACATATTGCTATGAAAATCGAAAAAAAATAAAGATAATGAAATTATGTTTCGGTAATTTTTTAATGGTGATTTTATTCCACTTTTAGAAATCTATTTTAGGGTAGTCCCAAAAATTGGTTTCGTCATTGCGACACAAAGCGACCCGCCTGCTGCGGGCAGGAGCGTAGGTGAAGCAATCTCTTACTTCGGCAAGCTCAGTAACCAAAGAGCAAGAACGTTTATTTGTATTTTTAAAATTGCACAATGAACATTGAAACAATGAAACAATGAAACAATGAAACAATGAAACAATGATTTATGTGTAAATGAAATTTTTATGTAGGTTTGTCTTTACAATAAAAAAAATAAATTTGTTCGTCTGATTATTATTTTACTTTTGCGGTTACAATAAAAAAAATTTATTCGTCTGATTATTATTTTTTTACTTTTGTAGTTATGATTTTACACAGCCCAACAGCCCAACAGCCCAACAGCCCAACAGCCGTATAACTTTTCTTTCGCAGATAATAATTTCTCAAAACTATATTTTCAATTTTTTATCAATCCCTCTCTGATTTTTTTTGGAGAGGGATTTTTATTTGATAAGCAATCAACAATAACTCAGGACTTACGCAAACATTCATTTATAAACTAACATTTATGCCACGAAGACACAAAGACACCAAGTTTTTGTTTTGCAAGAGAATAATTCACCAGAATTTCTTTGTGCCTTGGTGCCTTTGTGGCAGAATAAGAAAACTCTGCATAAGTCCTATAACTAAAAACACTATAAAAAACAAAACTATTCTCAATTTTTTTGCACCCACAAAGCAAACGATTTACGATTTACGATTTACGATTTACGATTTACGAATGACGAATGACGAATTACGAATTACAAATTACGAATAGCGAATAGCGAATAACGAATAACGAATAGCGAATAGCGAATAGCGAATAGCGAATAGCGAATAACGAATAGCGAATAGCGAATAGCGAATAGCGAATAGAGAATAGTGAAAAGTGAATAGAGAATAGAGAATAGCGAAAAGTGAAAAGAGAATAGCGAATAGCGAATAGCGAATAGCGAATAACGAATAACGAATAACCAATTAAAACAAGGAGGCACCACTCAAACAAACAAAAAAATTAACAGGAAACCAACCTATAAAAATTCGTACTTACCGCGTGAAGGAAGAACAAAATTTAAAATTAATTTCTTTAATACTATTTTTTTTATGAAAAAACAATTTAGTGAAATCAATGGTTTATTGCTTAGCAATAAACAAATGAAAACAATTAAAGGTGGGAGAGATAAAAAAAAACCTTGCGGTACATTTTGCACTATACCAGATCATCCTAATTATGGTTGTGCACCTATTGCAATAGGAGGGTGTTATTGTAGAGGTGAATATGGAATAATGATATGTCATTAATCCTTAGTTCGTTAAGAACCAGAAAAAATTACAATAAATTTTCTAGTTCTTTGCTCTCGTAGTACAGAGTGAATGAAGTCGCCAATGGAGAAATAAATTATTCTTCACTATCCATGTTGTAGTTTAAACGAATTTTTGAAAATGCTCCATATCATTTTTATAGGACTTACGCAAAACCTTTAAATTGTTGAAATTTATAAACTTCAATCTGCAAAATCTACCAAAAAAATGGCTTTCATAATATTTCCTGCGTAAGTCCTGTTTTATATAAAAATGATATGGAGCATTTTGCTACATTAGAACTCTTTTATCAAAAATAAAAGACAATTACTAGTTTGAAAGCTGGTTAAATGAACTACCCCCGCCGCAGAGCAACGGGATATCACGGGAATATTTTCTTTTCGCCCAAGGGGCGGCAGGGAATTATAGCCATAAAGTTTAAGTATTTAGGATGATCTAATTTTTTATATGAAAAAAAATCTAAAATTTATTTCCGCATTACTATTATTAGTTATTGTTGTATGTGGATGTGGCGATGAGCATATACAAGATTCTACTGCCACAATAAAAATAAAATCCGAGAAATATAAAAACCACATCTTTCAATTTTATCTACCTTTTTCTCGAATTATCAAGTTTAATTTGAATTCAAATGGCGAGGGAATGGTCAGTATTCCTTTAAAAAAATTATTATTCGTTAATTTTAGCGTAAACGATTCTATTTTATCTACTCTCCTTTTAGAGCCCGGATATAATCTTTTTTTAAATTTGGAAAAAGGAATAGCATCTTTCAGTGGAAAAGGAGATAACCCAAATAATTATTTATTGAAATCAAAACTATTATTAAATTATTTTGTCAATTCAAGCAAAAAAAAAGCCAATGATTTAGAAAGTTTTATTGCTCTTTGTGACTCTTTCGAATTACAGTATGCTGCTTTTCACAAAAAATATTCCGATAGCATTGCTTTTACAAAGGAAATAGATTATTTATTAAAAAATCAAGCTTACGCATCAGTTTTATTTGAGAAGCAAATGTATTTGTCCAGCTTCGATCAACATGAAATTGATAGTTTAAATTTAGAAGAAAAACTATGGCTTCTTAATAATAATATTTATAAAGATACTTTGCTAATAAAAACTCATTGTACTGATTTTTTATTGTTTTTAATTTATAATTGTGAGCGAGATATGGCAAAATTTAGTTTGGCTAATCAGCAGGAAAAAGAATTATATCCTGTTATGCTACTTGAAAAAATTAAAGAATCAACGAAATATAGTAGAGAGATAAAAGAATTTTTAATATTTAACAATTTATTTGGGTTGCTCGATTTATATGGTCTTACATCGAATATAGACAGTATTAGTAAGATGGTAAAGGAAACATACCCACACTCGGAATATTTAATAACGCTATCCGATAAATATCAAAAACTGAATAACCTAACTACAGGCAATCCTGCCCCTCATTTTCAAGGCACAACACTGGAAGGAGAAATATATTCATTAAGCGATTTGAAAGGCAAAGTAGTTTTCATAGATGTTTGGGCTACATGGTGTGGACCATGTATAGCAGCATTACCACTAACTCATAATTTGCAGGAGTCATTTAAAAATAATAAGAATGTAGTCTTCCTGTTCATTTCCATTGATCAAAAGGAGAATGATTGGAGAAAATATGTAACTCAACATCAGGAATTGAAAGGTATTCAAATCAGGGTAGTGGATCAATCATTTAAAGAATTATATAAAATTACCGGCATCCCGCGATATATTATTATTGATAAACATGGGAATATTGCAGATGCTTTTGCAGCAACCCCATCGGATCAAAAAGTAAGAGGATTAATAGAGAAAATGCTATTAAAATAATAGATAAAGTTTCTTTAGTATAATTAACTATGAACAAAAATATTCTGTTCGCTATATCAATAACATTTATTTTATTTTTAAACATATTATCCGCACAGAACATTTCTTCCTGTAATATTTTCTTTGTTACTGACAGTTCTAACCTATCAGTAACTGAAAAATCAAAATTGAAAGATTTTACTAAAAATTTAGACACTATTGTAATTTCTCATATTTCAATTTTGGGGTATTGTGACGATTTAGGCAGTAAAGAATACAATTATTCATTATCTTTTAAAAGAGCAAATTGCGTAAAAGATGTTTTAACAGGGTTAGATATTAAAAGTAAATTAATAACAAAAGTGCAAGGGAAAGGCAAATTGCCCATTCTGGAATTTGGAAATCAAGATATTGATCAACAACGTGCTTTTAATAGAAGAGTAGAAATAGTTGTTGAATTCAAAATAGATCAGAAAAATAGGAATGTTATTCAGAATGATAGTGTTGATTATGAAAGTATTATGCCATATAATTTACAGATTGGAGATAAAATAATTTTAGAAAATATTTTATTTGTTAGCGGAAAACATGAATTATTACCATCTGCACATGCAACACTAGATGCATTAGTAAAGACATTGCATATAAATAATAAGTACCATATAATGATTTTAGGATACGTTTGTTGTGTGGCTAAAGGTCAAGATGCATTTGATCATGATACTGGACAAAATAATTTATCAGAAGCAAGAGCCAAAACTATTTATGATTATCTAATCAAAAATGGTGTTGAAGCAAGTCGTTTAGATTTTAAAGGGTTAAAATCAGATTTTCCGACAGGTAAGTCTGATAAATATGATAGAAGAGTAGAAATTGAAGTTACAGATATAGTAGATAAAAAATAGTTACAATATAATCCATGATAAAATATGGCACAAGAATTTAATACAGGTTTAATTTCCGTTGTAACCAACTTTTTGAAAACATTAAATTTTCCATTTACCAAAAGAATATTGAAACAACGATTAGAAGCAAACCCTTATTATCCAAGTTTATATAGTATTAGTGAAGTTTTTAACTGGTATAATATTGAGAATAAAGGATTGCAAATTGAAAAAGAGCAATTAGATGAATTGCCATTGCCATTTTTGGCTTATCTCAAAATTCCGGAAATAGGGGCGAAAGATTTTGTCAATGTTACTAAAATCACAAATAATTCTGTAACCTATTATTATGAGAAAGAAAAAACAATCGCAAAAGATGATTTTATTGAGAAATGGTCAAATGTTGTTCTTTTGGCTCAAGTAAATAATAAGAGTAAGGAAAGAGATTTTGACAAAAATAAAAAGGCAGTGGTTCTGGATAGAAATAAAAAGTATTTGTTGTTGTTTGGATTCAGTTTGATTTTAATTAATGGGATTTTTAATTATGTTATTTCTTCAAATAATCTTATTGCATCCTCAATCTTTCTTTTATTTACATTCATAGGATTATTTGTATCTGTTTTGCTTTTAATTTATGAAGTGGATGAGTCCAATACTTTTGTTAAAAATATTTGTACTGGTGGTATTAAAACAAACTGCAATGCTGTTTTAAAAAGTAAGGCGGCTAAGTTGTTTGGCATTTCCTGGGGTGAGATTGGTTTTTTCTACTTCTGTTTTTTTGCATTATTCCTTCTAATGCCGGGTGTTCAATTTATTGAAAAAATTTCATATATATCGTATATATCTGTTTTGGCAGCAATGTATATACCTTTCAGTTTGCTATATCAACACATGGTGATTAAGCAATGGTGCCGTTTATGCTTGTTTGTTCAAGCAGTTCTTTTTCTAAACTTATCTTGGACCTTAATGTTTGGGAACTTTGTCATACATTTTAATAAAATCAACATTGTTTTTTTTAGTGGATGTGCGATTTTCCCTATAATATTATGGTATGTATTAAAGCCGATTATAGTTAAGGCAAATGATGCAGATAATTTTTTATCCGCATATAAGAGATTATTCGCACGGCAAGATGTTTTTAATTTAATATTGGCAGAGCAAGCAGATGCTCCGGATGGCTGGCAAAACTTAGGTATACATAAAGGGGATCCTAAAGCAGAAAATATTATTCTGAAAGTATGTAGTCCTGCTTGTAAATACTGTTTTACTTCGTATGCAATATTTAATGAAATATTAAGTAACAATAATAAAGTAAGATTAGTTATTATCTATAATGTTACAAATGATAAAGAAGATGAACGAAGATTGCCGGTTAAGCATTTTCTGGCTTTGGCTGAACAGGGAAATGGCAAGCAAGTGGAAGAAGCAATGGACTATTGGTATTTAAACGAAACCAGGAATTATGATACCTTGAAACAAAACTTCCCATTGACAGAGGATATATTAGAAAATCAGGTGGCTAAAATTGATGAGATGAGGAATTGGTGTAAGACAGGTGAAATTACATATACACCAACAGTGTTTATAAATGGCAAGCAATTACCGAGTTTGAGATATCTTGATGACCTTAAAGATGTGTTTTAATAAACCGGATTTGTTGAATATGAAAAAGTTTTTATTTTTTTTTGGATTATTTCTTTTTTTTATTGTTCCTTGTAAAGTATATGCGCAAAAGCATAACAATACATATAAAAAAGTATTTCCATTTGCCAATCGAAAACTTGTAAGAATTCCTAATGCGGATGGGCTTTGTTGCACGAATAATTTTTTTTAAAAAGTTTTCCTATCCAATTTTCTATTATTTAATTTTTACACTTACCGGCATTCCACAAGCAGCCATCTTGTTGAGAATTTTACAGGATAAAAGAACTTCTGTGCGTTGAC
>JAZDJJ010000008.1:0-3086 GCA_043804035.1 Bacteroidota bacterium | reverse complement strand
TTCCGATGAACAATAATTTTATTACTGAACTTCGCTGGCGTGGAATGATTCACGACATCACTCCGGGAACCGAGGAACATCTGCTAAAAGAATCAACTGTTGGCTACATTGGTTTTGATCCGACCGCTGATTCTTTGCATGTTGGTAGCTTGGTGCAAATTATGTTGTTAAAACATTTTCAGATTGCCGGACACAAGCCCATTGCACTTGTAGGTGGTGCAACAGGAATGATTGGCGACCCATCTGGTAAATCGGAAGAAAGAAATTTATTAGATGAAAATATTTTGCATCACAATGTTGATTGCATAAAAAATCAATTGAGAAAATTTTTTGATTTCGGAGAAGAAAAAAATTCAGCAGAAATTGTCAACAATTATGACTGGCTGAAGAATATGACTCTTTTTGATATGTTAAATAATGTCGGGAAATATATCACCATCAATTATATGATGGCTAAAGATTCTATACAAAATCGGTTGAAGACAGGAATTTCTTTTACGGAATTTTCATATCAACTTTTTCAGGGCTACGATTTTCTTTGGCTGTATGAAAATAAAAATTGCAAATTCCAAATGGGCGGCTCTGACCAATGGGGAAACATTACAACAGGAACAGAACTGATCAGACGAAAAATCAAAGGAGAAGCATTTGCATTAACTTGTCCGCTCATCACAAAAGCCGATGGAACAAAATTCGGAAAGACAGAAAGTGGCAATATCTGGTTAGATGCAAAAAAAACTTCTCCTTACAAATTCTATCAGTTCTGGCTGAATGTTTCTGATGAAGATGCAAAAAAATACATCCGCACTTTTACATTGCTGACAAAAGAAGAAGTGAATGAAATAGAAAAAAAACATGATGAAGCAACTCATCTCCGTTTGTTGCAAAAAACTTTAGCAAAAGATATAACAGTGCGGGTACATTCAGAAAATGATTTTCATTCAGCAGTAGAGGCATCCGAAATTCTTTTCGGAGAAGGAACTACAGATACACTAAAAAAACTTTCCGAAGATGATTTACTTTCAGTGATGGAAGGAGTTCCTCAGATAGAAGTAGCAAAAAACGAATTAGAGAGAGGCATCAATATTATCGATTTTCTTTTTGGGAAAACAAATATATTTCCTTCCAAAGGCGAAGCCCGCAAGATGATATTGCAAGGGGGAATTTCAATCAATAAAGTGCGGATGCAAGATGTGCAATCTGTGATTTCAAATAATCATCTGCTAAACAATAAATATATTCTTGTACAGAAAGGAAAAAAAAATTATTATCTCGTTAAGGGTTTATAAAAAAAACAGACATTGTTAATTTGGTATAGATTTTTAGATTGCTTCGGTCGTTCCTCCCGTCGCAATGACGTTTAAATTGAGCGTCATTGCGACATGAAGCGACCCGCCTGCTGCGGGCAGGAGCGAAATGGGAAGCAATCTCTATACTTATTTAACAATACCCTTTTTTCAGAGAGACGGCATTTTGGAAAAATATTATTCAACTGAAAAAATCTGAGTTAAATGATAAAATTTACTAAGTTCAGAAATATCAAGGTTCGCTATTCCGACAGAGGAAAAGGAAATGTAATTGTTTTGCTTCATGGATTTTTAGAGTCGCTTGAAGTGTGGGATGAATTTTCTAAAAAGCTTTCAAAACATTTTCGTGTAATTTCAATTGACCTTCCGGGGCATGGCAAAACTTCTTGTATTGGCTACATTCACACCATGGAACTAATGGCTCAATGCGTAAAAGCCGTGATGGATTCGCTTATGTTAAGAAGATATGTTGTTGTTGGACATTCCATGGGAGGATATGTTACTCTATCATTTGCAGAATTGTTTCCTCAGAATGTTTCAGGATTTTGTCTTTTTCATTCCACTGCACTTGCAGATTCGCCTGAAAGGAAAAAAGATAGGGACAGAAGTATTGAGTTAGTGAAAAAATTTCCGCAGCAATATGGCAATGAACTTGTGCCGAAACTTTTTGCTCCCGAAAATCTTTCTTTATTGAAAAGCGAAATTGAAAAAACAAAATCTATTGCCGGTAATACGGGCAAACAAGGAATTATATCTGCATTACTTGGAATGAAAGAAAGGACGAACAAGGAAATGATTTTGAAAAATGCTGAATGCCCTGTATTATTTATCGTAGGTGAAAAAGATACTTTTCTTGCATGGGAAACATTGCTTCTTCAATCCGAGTTGCCAAAATACGGAGAGACCATTACAATTGAGCATGTAAGACACATGGGTTTTTATGAAGCCCCACATCAAACATTGAAAGCAGTAAAAAGATTTGCACGAAAAAGTTTTAGGAAAAATTTTGGATAAAATTCTAATGTCGTGGTATTCCCAGCACGTATTCTTTCATTTTAAAGATTTTGCGTAAGTTCTGATACAATTACTTGCGGATATGGAGAAGTTACAGTAAGATACAAAACCATAAATTTTTGTAAAGGACATCCAAACGCAGCGAACGGACATCCGAATGCAACATCTGAACATCCAAACGCAGCAAACGGACATCCGAATGTAACATCTGGACATCCGAATGCAACATCTGAACATCCAAACGCAGCAAACGGACATCCGAATGTAACATCTGGACATCCAAACGCAGCGAACGGACATCCAAACGCAGCAAACGGACATCCGAATGTAACATCTGGACATCCGAATGTAACATCTGGACATCCAAACGCAGCGAACGGACATCCAAACGCAGCGAACGGATACTCTTTATTAATCAATAATCAATAGTTCGGCAAGATCATTACCTGTCTGCCGTCTGCACAGGCAGGCAAGTAATCAATAATCAATTTTTCTTTTGGTAATTAAAAAAGAATACTTTTGTACTTCGCTCTGTTGGATAATCCCGTTAAACAGCTGAGCGGAAACAAACATATAACGGGGTAATTTATTTTTTATGGGATACAAAAAACGTAAGGAATCTGCTATTGTCACCAAAGCCCAAAAACGGCTGGATGTGATGATGCAAATTAATCTGGACAAAAAAGTTACAGTGGAATATGGTGATGCTGCTACCAATCCACTCAACACTACACTACTCATTAGCAAAATTGCTAACTACCGAAA
>JAZDJJ010000007.1:0-33140 GCA_043804035.1 Bacteroidota bacterium | reverse complement strand
TCCAATATTTTTTCGGCTGCATACATAGCTGCGGTTTGTTGTTTTCCGCCATCCTGGGACTGATTGTATGTAATTTCAAGATTATTGACGGCAGTAGTGATTTGAGCCAGAGGAACATCTGGCGTAAGGAATACAGTATTAGCCGTCATTCGCGCAACTGTATTCCGTCCAAACTCAATTTTTGTAGGAATAGGTAATCTTACAAAATCAAGTAGTACTTTTGTTTTTTGTTGTTGTTCTTGCATAATTTATTATTTATATTGATTATTGATTATTTACTATTTACTATTTAGTGCAGGGAAAATATCCCTTTGGTCTGATTCTTTATTACATTGGTCTGATTCTTTATTACATTGGTTCGATTCTTTATTACATTGGTTCGATTCTTTATTACATTGGTTCGATTCTTTATTACATTGGTCTGGTTTGATGCTTCAACGTGCAAGGGTCTGCCTCTTCTAACAAAGAGCAATATCTATGTATGGTATTTATTTTATGCATTGCAGACATTGTATTTTATATAGAACTTACGCACTTTATTTATTTCTCGCAGATTCTCGCAGATTGGATAAATGTAAAGTTGCGCCAATTTGTTTTTTTGAATTTTGGAGATATTCCTATACCCAAACTTCAATTACTTTTCTTTATTCTCATATCATAAAACGAACGCCAAACAAATATTATTGCTATCAAAAAGAATATGATACCCACAAATGGAGCAGTATCGCGGAACCCTTTTGATATAGCAATTTCCATAGCAAGCAAGCCAAACAAAGTAGTGAATTTGATAATCGGATTTAAGGCAACAGAAGAAGTATCTTTAAAAGGATCGCCTACTGTATCGCCTACAATAGTTGCATCGTGCAAAGGAGTATTTTTTTCTTTTAAATTTACTTCCACTACTTTTTTGGCATTATCCCATGCACTACCAGTATTTGACATAAATATTGCTTGAAACAGTCCAAATACAGCAATAGAAATAAGATAGCTTACAAATAAAGCGACAGCATCATTACCACCAATACCCGAAGGTGATGATAAACAAGCAAAAGCCAATGTGAAGAAAAATACTGCAACAAAAATATTAAACATACCTTTTTGTGCATATTGAGTGCAAATTTTAACAACATCTGACGATTTTTCAACATCTGCTTTTTTAGGAGCATTCGGATTAAGATTGATGTTTCGTTTAATATATTCAACAGCCCTGTATGCGCCTGTTGTTACGGCTTGTATAGAGGCGCCTGTAAACCAATAAATAACAGAACCACCAAGAATAAAACCAAGAATTGTATATGGATTCAATAGATTAAGAATTGTTTCCGGTTGAATACCTAAAGTAGATTTTATCATAAGTATCAACGAAAAAATCATTGTAGTAGCGCCTACCACAGCAGTGCCAATAAGCACAGGTTTTGCTGTGGCTTTAAATGTATTTCCTGCTCCATCATTGGCTTCTAAATAATGTTTTGATTTTTTCCAGTCGGGCTTAAATCCAAAGTCCCTTTCAATTTCAGCATCAACATTAGGCACTTCTTCAATCAACGAGAGTTCATAAATTGACTGTGCATTATCAGTAACAGGTCCATAACTATCAACGGCAATAGTAACTGGTCCCATACCAAGCATACCAAAAGCAACAAGTCCGAACGCAAATATTGAAGGATACACCATTATTCCAGCTAATCCGAAAGTACTCGCAAAATAAGCAATGAACATTAATGCAAAAAATACTAATCCTTGCCAGAATGCGCTGAAGTTACCCGCAACAAGTCCCGAAAGTATTACTAATGATGCACCACCTTCTTTGCCTGCATTAACAATTTCATTAACGTGAGCCGATTTAGGCGATGTAAATAATTTAGTAAACTCAGGAATAAGAGCAGCACCCAGAGTACCACAACTAATAATTGTTGAAAGTATCCACCACATATCAGTGTTTCCATTCAAATCAGGAATCATTATTTTGCTTGCGATAAAAGTTACTATGATAGAAAGGATAGAAGTTATCCAAACCAAAGTAGTCAAAGGGACTTCAAAATCCAAATCTTCTTTATTAGAATATTTTGCTGTGCTGATAAAACCGTTAATCCAGAATGCAACAATTGAAGTTATAATCATTAAGATACGCATTACAAAAATCCAGACTAATAATTTAACTTGTAGAGCAGCAGTAACTGTTGCAATCATATCTGGGGCAACATTTTTCAAAACTGCACCGCCCACAGCTAATAAAATAAAAGAAATAAGAGCAACGCCTGTAACGCCATAAGTTTCAAATCCATCAGCAGTAGGACCAACGCTATCGCCTGCATTGTCGCCTGTACAATCGGCAATAACACCGGGGTTACGTGGGTCATCTTCACCAATTTTAAAAACTACTTTCATCAGATCGGAACCGATGTCAGCAATTTTAGTAAAGATACCACCGGCAATACGAAGTGCCGAAGCACCAAGTGATTCACCAATAGCAAAACCAATAAAGCATGCACCAGCCAAATCTCCGGGCATAAATAACAAGATAAAAAGCATCATCATCAGTTCAACGCAAATAAGCATAACGCCAATGCTCATACCTGCATTCAAAGGGATAGTAAGAAGATTAAGAGGTTTTTTTTGCAGTGAAGCAAAAGCCATACGTGCATTTGCCAACGTATTCATACGAATACCAAAAGCGGCAACAGAATATGAACCGAGTATTCCGATAACTGTCCATGTCAAAATTAATAACACACCACCGATACCGAATAACGAATTTCCCTCATGGTCCTTGGCTAAGAAACCAAAATAACAAGCAACAGCAGCACCAATGAACACGAACAGAATTGCCAAAAACTTACCTTGTTGTTTCAGATAAACAGAACATGTTTTGTAAATAACATCAGCAATATCCAACATTGATTGGTGAGCAGGCAATCTCTTCACTTTCATAAACTGATACAAGCCAAAGAGCAATCCTAATGCTGTAATGACAAAGCCCCAGTACAAAATATTTTCCGATTTAATAGCAGCAGGAATTTTTAAATCGGCTTCGCTTGCAAAAGCAAAAACCGGAGATATAATAAATAATAACGAAAATAGTTTTTTCATAAGTATAAATAATTTAGTTGTTTTTTAATTTTTCGGCAAATGTATAAAACATTTGTAAACATTAGATAGCAATTATAATTTTCGGAATAAAAAAACATTGTATCCTAATCCAAAGACAATGATAAAAATGTGATACTGAATAGTTATAGTTTATTTTTTCATCAAGTTAAACAAACTTTCTTTCTTCATCAGTTCTTCAATTTCAGAAATGGACTTTGGTACGCAAGAAGAAATAACTTCCGGTTCTGTTTCAGTAATAAGAATATCATCTTCTATTCTGATACCTATGTTCCACCATTTTTCATCACAATCAGAACCCCAGGGGATATAAATTCCCGGTTCAATGGTTATTACATTTCCGGGTTTAAGTTTTCCGTATAATCCTACATCATGCACATCTAATCCGATATAATGTGAAGTGCCATGGAAAAAGAAATTATTTACTTCATTAGGTGTTTTGATGATGCCAACTTCAAACAGACGTTTCTGAAGCATGGCTATTGCTGCTTTGTGAGGTGCCCGAAAATCATTTCCTGCTTTGCACAAAGCAATACCTGTATTTTGTGCTTCTAAAACAATAGAATAGAGAATCTTTTCTTGTTCCGAAAATTTCCCGTCTGCAGGAATAGTTCTGGTAACATCTGCACAATAGCCATGATACTCTGCTCCCACATCGCAAACTATTATATCTTTTGCAATTATTTTTTTTCTACTTGTTTCATAATGAAGGATGCATGAATTTTCGCCTCCTCCGACAATGGAAGGAAAAGCGGAATGTTCTGCTCCCTTGCTTTTAAAGATATATTCTATACCGGATTTTATTTCATATTCATACATTCCGGGTTCAACCATTTTCATTGCTTCTTTAAGAGCGTCGCATGTGCTTTCTATAGCTTTTCGCAATAGCAATATTTCTTCTTTAGTTTTTCTTTCTCTTAATGTCGCCATCATTTCGGATAATAAATAAATATCAGCCGATGTATGTGCTATGGATAACTTTAGTTTGAATTGTTTGTACAAAGAGCTTTCTTTAATTTCATCATTCCTTATCAAAAGAATATTTTTGAATTTAGAAAAATCAATTTTAATCTCGCTAAATGTATCTATTGAAAGGGCTTTTTGTATTCCAAGAGTTTTTTCTGCTCCCCATGTTCCAAGACGTTTGTTTGTCCATTGTTTTGATTGTGAATTTTTATCGGAAAGAAAAAGGATTTCATTAACAGAAAAATCATTGCTTTGATATTCATCCTTAAAAACAAAAAGAACAGCATTAGGTTCGCGAAGTCCGGAGAGATAATAAAAATTTGGTTCTTGATGAAATTCGTAGTCAATATCATTAGAACGATTACGAACGGGGAAAGAAAAAAAAACTGCAACAGAACTGTCGGGCATTATTTTCCGAAGGGCATCTCGTCTGCCGGAATGAAATTCTTTTGGCAAGAGGTCGGTATCATAAACAGATTGAGCAAAACAAGCGACTTGTTCTTCCTGAAATGGAAAAAAAAACAATATCAATAAAAAAACCCTCCGAAAAAGATGAAGGGTTTTATATTTACAAAAAGTCATTTTTTATTTTTTCACTAATCCTTTTTTTCTTGCATCTTTCAGACAAGCAGCAAGACCTCTTTTGTTAATATGCCTGAATCCTTCGGTGGATACTTTTAGTGTAATCCATTTTTTTTCTTCGAGAAGAAAAAAGCGTTTCACTTTCAGATTGGGATAAAAAACACGTTTGGTTTTATTGTTGGCATGCGAAACATTATGACCAACCTGGATCCTTTTTCCAGTTATTTGACAGAGTTGCGACATCTTATTTAAGTTTAAAGAATGAAGTTTGTTTGTTGTTTCTTTCCTAAAAATAGAATACAAATGTATAACAATTTATTGAATTGATTATTGATTATTGATTATTGAACAGTTTTGATAATTTAAAATATTCGGCAAAGATCAATTACCAAGTTCAATACGAGGTTTGTGAATTTTATTTTGAAGAAATGAACAACCCTGCGACAAGCCATAGGGAATTATCAAGTTAAATTCAGAACAACCTTGTGAGACATGACAGTTAACAATATCCGAAATTCTATTTCTGTTCGGTATAATTGAAATTTTTTAATATGGGTTTGGCATAATCCAAAAAGTTTTATTTTTGTCTGACAAAAAACATCATTCTGCTATAAAATATTTCTTATGAAAAAACGAATCATTACTTTTTCAAAAATCAATTTTAAATCGGTGCTTCTCATAACATTGGTTTTTCTTTACTTAATGATTTCTTCATGCTCTTCATCACGAAAATGTAACGGCAAAAAAGGTGTCAAGACATCCATGGGAAGGATGTGATTTGCAATAGAAATTTATTTTTCATTTCTCATTTTCGCATAATTCTTCGCATAGTTTTAGAAAAAGTTCCATTCCATTTTTTTTTGTTTTATCCATCCGATACTTTACATAATTATTCAGATAATCATTCAGCATTTTTTTATCATATCGTGTTTCCATTAACTTGACTGCTTCTTCTTTATTCGCAACTCCGTATTTGAGTGACTTACAAAAAGATAATACAAAATCTTTATCAATATCTTTATTGGCAATCCAGCAAGCGAAAACAAAAGGAAACCCGGTAAACATTTTCCATTCAGAGGAAAGGTCATATTCAAATTTATATTTTCTCAAAAGTGAAAAATTCCTATCGCCAATAATTATTCCTGCAGTAGTTCCTTTGATTTTTTTTTCGTAGCCCTTTTTTGCTTCTATCCAGTCAGGAGATATCTTCCACCAGTTTTTTGCAAGTAGCCGAACTAGCATTACCGATGTTTCCGATTGGTAATCAAGATAGATGGAACGTATATTATTTATCGGGACTTCGCTGTATAACATTACTGTGCGAATAGGTCCATCGGCTGCTATACAAAAATCTGAAATGATGTGATATTTTTTTAGTCGCGGAATAACAACCACAGGTGCAATACCGATATCTGTTTTGTTGGTCAATAAATTTTTGGCACAAACAGAAGGAACATCAAGAGTAAGTGAATAACTTTTTTTATTAGAACAGGATTTGCTTTTTGCTGACAAATAACCTGCATGCCGAATACCATAAATAAATGGAATTGTGTTTATATATGATATGGCAGAAATGCGAATGTGATTAAGTTTCATTGGGATTAAATAGTATTTGAACTTAAAATAAATATTTCCCGCATACTTCGCTGATAACCGCAGATTTGATTTTTGTATTCTCTGCCGAAAATTTGTGTAGTATGCAGAAGAATATATTATGCTAAAATTCGGACTAATTTTTTTAACAAATTATCTTATACCCAAAATAAGTGAAGCGATAAAATAAATCAGCATAGCAAGCACGGCTGAAACAGGGATGGTGAGTATCCAAGCCCAAAGAAGTTCAATAGTTACTCCCCACTTTACAGCAGTAAATCTTTTAATTGCCCCTGCTCCAACGATTGAACCTGTAATTGTATGAGTAGTGCTGACAGGTATTCCAAGAATTCCTGTTCCGAAAAGAGTGATAGTTCCTGCAGTTTCTGCACTAAATCCTTCAAAGGAAGTGAGTTTTGTAATTTTCTGTCCCATTGTTTTCACAATTCTCCAGCCGCCTACTAGAGTTCCTAAAGCAATAGCCGCATGACAACTAATAGGAACCCAAAATGGCAAATGTTTAATGTCGGGAATTACATTGTCCGCTATGAGAGCAGCAGCAATAATGCCCATTACTTTTTGTGCATCATTGCCTCCGTGTCCTAAACTATAAGTTGCTGCTGATAATAACTGAAGTCGCCTGAAAACTTTATTAACTTTAGATGGATTATTGTTTTTGCAGATGTGCATTGTAATTATTGAAAGAATTACAGAAATAATCATCCCGATGATTGGCGCAAGAAATATGAATGCAATCGGAAGAAGAATTTTGTCAATGTTAATTGCATCAAATCCTCCACATGCAATTCCAGCGCCTGCAAATCCTCCAATGAGCGTATGTGATGAACTGGAAGGAATTCCTTTCCACCATGTAAACAAATTCCAAATGATGGCAGCAGAAAGTCCTGAAGCAATGACGAGCAGATTTACTGACTCGGATTTCACAATTTTGGAAACAGAATCTGCTACATGTAATTTGAATACCCAAAGAGCAACGAAGTTAAAAAACGCTGCCCATACTACCGCTTGAAGTGGAGTAAGAACTTTTGTAGATACAACTGTAGCAATGGAGTTTGCCGCATCGTGAAAACCGTTAATAAAATCAAAGATGAGGGCAGCAATGATTACTATAATGAGAAATTCCATATTAATTATGCATTCTTAACAATAATTTGTTCAAGCACATTAGCAACGTCTTCGCATTTGTCGGTGGCTGTTTCAAGTGCCGCAAGAACTCCTTTTATTTTGATAATTTGTATAGCATCTTTTTCTGTTTCAAACAAACGCACTATGCCCATATCAAAAATATCATCTGCATGATTCTCAATGCTATTTATTTTCACACATGATTCTTTAATTTTGTTCTTGTGTTTCAAGTAGTGCAGTTCGCCAATTGCTTCTTTAAGTTCTTCTGCACAGTTCATAATAAGTTCTGCCAGTTTAATAACCTCCATAGGAATTTCTACCAGTTTGTAATGATCAATCTGCTTGGCAGCGCTGTGAATAAAATCCACAATGTCATCCATAGAAGAAGATAACTCGTGAATATCTTCTCTGTCAAATGGAGTAATGAAGTTTGCATTGAGTTCATTAAAGATATCGTGCGTGATATTGTCGCCTACGTGTTCCAGCCGTTCTATCTCTTTTATGAGTTTTATTCTTTTTTCAGGCGAAGATGTATTCACCATTTCAACCAACACTTTTGAAATCACATACAAATTATCCGATGCTTTTTCAAACAATGGAAAGAAATTTTTTTCTTTAGGGATAAAGAAGTTAAGGAAGTTTCTCATAGTATATTTACGATTTAAGATTTATAAAGGAGAAAGTTGATGTTGTTTCCTGATGAATTGTTGTTTAATAAATGCGGCCAGAAATCCGCACATTAATCCGATTATTGCTCCATATAACAAACTCAACAGCATGTCAGGTCTGTAAGGTTTTTCCCTGACTTCAAAATAGCTCATCACTCTGATATTAGTTGTAGTAACAGCAAGATCGGCATTATACGATAATTCTTCTTTGTATAAATTTATTCCTTCTCTGTAAACATTCAACGGATCCAGCGGTTGTCCAAAAACAAATCCGTTTTGTGTTCCCCTTAGAATAAGATGATTGGCTATTGTTTTTTTTAAACTATCTAATTCTGATAAATTTTTCTGAATTTTACTTATCAATAAATTCGTATTTGTAAAATGAATATTTTTTTGCGAAATAAAAAAAGGATTTTTATCAAAGTAATTAACTATTTTTGGCTGAATGATTTCAAAAATCTTATAATCAAAAACCCAAACCTTTATTTTGAAAGGCGAACCAAATACAATAGTATCTTTTCTTTTATCATCTCTTTCTAAACTTGGATAAAAATTTTCGAAATTTATTTTCGAAATATTTTTCGCCGTCTTAATATCTATGTCAAGTTTTTTTGCAAGAAGTTCGGGAGTGTCGTCATCAATATATTCTTGTAAATGTTGTATCATATCTGCACACATATCATTCGCAATGTAGTTTGAAGAAAGAACTACTTCTGATAGATAAACCGGTTTAAAAAATTTATAATGCACAACACCACCGACTATTCCGAGCAGAACAAAAGAAATAAAAATCAATAAATGTTTTCTAATAAAAGAAAAAACACTTAAACAAAATCTTTGGAAAAAAGAAAAAGTTTTTCTAAAAATTTCTAATAAATTTATTTCGTCGCTATCTTTATTTTTAATCATAATTACAAACGTACATAAATTTTTCAATCACACACCTGCCTGCCGCAGGCAGGTATTTTCGGCATTTCGGCAAGCTCAATGTCCGAAGCTCAGATACCAATATTTCGGCTATTTCGGCAAAGCTCAATAACCTGCTCAATTACCAAGATCAATACGAGAACGGGATAAAAATCAAAAAAGATTTTTAGATGGCGGGTCAAAGCCCGCCATGACGAACTGGCGGGTCAAGTCCGCAATGACGAACTAAGGATGGCGGGTCAAAGCCCGCCATGACGAACTGGCGGGTCAAGCCCGTCATGACGAACTGGCGGGTCAAGTCCGCAATGACGAACTAAGGATGGCGGGTCAAAGCCCGCCATGACGAACTGGCGGGTCAAGCCCGTCATGACGAACTATTGAGATGGCGGGTCAAGCCCGCCATGACGAACTAAGGAGATAATTGCTCGTCATTGAGGAAACTCATAACAAAGCGAAGATGACAAAACAATCTCAAGTAAAAAACTTTTGCGTAATATCAATCAATATCCAAAAACTTCCTGCAAAGTCAGCCATTTTACTGGTCCGTATTTCTCTAACACTTTTTGATCAAGCAAGTCCTTTTTTCCGAGGACAAGGATAGTGTAACTTTTATTTTTCACATGCTCTTCCTGAAATTTTTTCACATCGTCTATATTGAAGTTTGTAACTTTAGAATAAACATCTTTACGAATATCATAGTCCAATCCTAATTTTTTTGCACTCTCATAACTGAAAAGAATTTGTGTACGAGTGATACGAGTACTTCGCAGGTTTTGCAGAATAGAATTTTTAGATGCCGAAAACGCCACATTTGATTCAGGCATTTTCTTCATCAAATTATAAAGTCCGTCCATCGCCTCTAAAAGTTTATCTGCCTGTGAGCCAATATATGATAGAATGTAATTTGCTTTGTCTTTGCGGCTTGCCTGCTGGTAATAAGAGCGAACTGAATACGCCAATGCTTTGGATTCTCGCAATTCCTGAAATACGATTGACGACATTCCACCACCAAAATATTCATTGTAGATAGAAATCTGCGGGACAATATTTTTATCATAGTTCTCAGATTTGGAGATGAACATTATTTCCGCCTGCTTCATATCATAATCAATAGCGAATATTTTATTTTCAGAAGTGGGCAACTCTTCAAATTTTGTTTCTACGGGAAGCGGTTTCATCACATCAGGCGTTTTGTGATAAGTGTTCAGTGATTTTGATAGTTCATCCTGAGTCATAGAACTATAACAGAGAATGCGATGTTGATATGAGTTCAATGAATGGATGATGCTTATGAGTTCTTCCGGGTTCAGTGCTTTGAGTTCTTTTTCTGATAGAATATTTGTGAATGGAGATTTTATTCCATACACACCATAATTATACATAGCACTCCGTAGTATAGAATTTTTGTCAAGTTTATCGTCAGTACGATTTTTTAGAATATCCAAAACAAGATTTTGCAGCGCATCAGAATTTGGTTTTGCATCGCTCAATAGATGCTCAAATAATTGAAGTGCTTTGTCAAAGTTTTCTGTAAGTCCATTTAAACTCACATATACTTGGTCATCAGAATTAAAAACACCAAAGTTGCAGGCGAGTTTGTAAAATTCTTCTTGTACCTGTGCTGGTGTATATTTTGAAGTGCCGAGAAAAGGAAGATATTGAATAGCGATTGGTAATTTTTTATCGTGATTACTACCCATATCAAAAATATAGTACATGCTAAATGTTTTGTTTTCTTTATTTTCAGTAAAGAAGACAGGAATATTTTTTCTCACAGAAAATGATTTAATATCTTTTGTGTAATCTAAGAACTGTGGTTCAATTTCATTAACAGGAGTGTTTATTATCTTCTTTAAAAAATCACTTTGCTCGTTGCGATTGGTTTCAACCGGAGAAATTTCGGGCTTATCAATTTTTTTGATGGTGGAATCAATTCCTGTTCGTTTGTAAATCACTACATAATTTTCTCCATAATACTTTTTAGCGAAGTCGATTATATCCTGCTTGGTAATTTTTGAGAGACGATTGATTCTGTTTACGTAGTTATTCCATTTTTCTCCATCAATAAAAGCATTCACGAAATCATTGGCACGGCCATAATTATTTTCATACTTTTTTATTTGTTCTAATTTCATATTGCTGATGATTGAAGGCAGCAACCAGTCCGGAAATTCTCCTTTCTTCACTAATTCAATTTGCGAGATGAGAATGTCTTTGAGGTCTTCCAGTTTCTGTCCTTCTTTTGGATTGGCAGAAAAAATATGCGCCGAATAATCCTTAATATTTCAGGCGAAGAAGATGCTGCAAGTACTTTTTGTTTTTGTACAAGATTTAAGTCAATGAGTCCTGCTGTGCCGTTGTTGAGAATTTTATCCATCATCGTAAGCATATCATCTTCAGACGTGCCAGCTCCCGGCAGGCGAAAACCCATTATCATAGTTTCAGGAAAAGGTCCTACCACATTTTTTATAATGGGCTTTGTAATTGCATCTTCCACAGGAGGATTGAAAAGAGGAATTGTTTTTGAAGGAAGTAAACCAAAAGCATTGTCAATCCATACAATAGCAGAATCAGGATTAAAATCTCCCGACAAACAAATTGCCATATTATTCGGAACATAATAAGTATTGTAATATTCCTTAATTTTTTTTAACGAAGGATTTTTTAAATGCTCAATAGTGCCGATGGTAGTTTGTGTTCCGTAAGTATGTTTTTGCCATAACCCTACAAACAAGGCATCGTACATTTTATTTTGATCATCATCAAGTGTTATGTTTTTTTCTTCATACACAGTTTCTAATTCAGTATGGAACAATCGCATGATGGGTTTTCGGTAACGCTCACTTTCTATTGTCAACCATTTTTTAAGTTGATTGGAAGGAATATCATTTATATAAACTGTTTGTTCCACATAAGTATAAGCATTGGTGCCACGTGCTCCGATGTCTGATGCCATCTTATCGTATTCATTTGCTATTGCATATTTTGCGGCAACACCTGATACGCTATCTATCTGATGATAGATTTTTTTTCTTTGTTTTGAATCTGTTGTTTTTCCATAGACATCATACAAATTGTCAATCTTTTTCAATTCTTCTTCTTCTTTCAGAAAATCTTTCGTGCCAAATTTATCTGTGCCTTTAAAGAGCATGTGTTCCAGATAATGCGCAAGCCCGGTAGCATCATGAGGATCGTTTTTGCTTCCTACACGTACAGGGATGCAAGTTCTAATGCGCGGAGCATTTTTATAAACACTCATGTAAATTTTTAGTCCGTTATCAAGCGTATAAATTCTCGCATTCAGCGGATCGTTTAGTGCGGACTCATAGTGATATTGTTTTCCAAAGACCGCTTTGTAAGAAGTTTTCTCCTGTGAAAAAGAAATATTAGTAAGGAGCAAAAGCAAAATGCTAAATAGAAAAAGTGATTTTTTTTTCATATAAAAAATTGTTTTGTGATTTTTTGCAAAACGAATGTACGAATTTCTTATTCATAGATTTTAAAAATCTATTTCAAGATTGAATTGTTGACGTAAATTGTTGATTGTTGGATTTTTTTCAGCCAGATAATCAAATTTTTCCTGTGCAGTGTAGGGTCTTTTTGCAGTTTCATTTTTTTTAACTAAAATGTTTAGTTGTATCTGATAATTACTGAGTTGATTGCGAAGGAACCCAAGAAGATCCGCTTTAATGGAGTTAATTTCGTCTTCCTGCACTTGATTCTGTACAGTGAAATCAATTACAAAATTTTCTGTCAGCACCGGAAGATAAGATGTCAATGTACTAAATAAATTAAGTTTGTTTTTTGTTTTTATTTGTTGTGCGAAATCAATCCATTTTTTTTTAAGTTCATCCTCAGAGAAGTGAGAATTTTGATTCTTTGGTCTTTGGTCTTTGTTCGGTTCTTCCGATGAAGAGTGTTTCTTTTCTGTGTTTTGTTTTATGATACCTCCGATTGTTGGAATATTTTTCAGTGGAGATACTTTTTCAATTGATGGAGTGAGAGGTGGTATTTCTTTTTCAGGAATAATTGTTGGTTCAGTAACTATTTTTGATTGTGGCGTGGGAGAATAAGATTTGACGCTTTGGTTTTCATGTTTAAGAATTATTTCTTCTTTTTTTTCTGTTGATTGAACAGATGAAGATTGTAACGAGCAAAGTTGTAACAGAGTGAGTTCAATAAGTAATCTTTGATTTCGGCTCGTTTTGTACTGCGAGTCGGCTTTGTTAAGAATTTCTAATGAGCGAAGTAAGAATGCAGGAAGAGTTTTTTTTGTTTGTTCTTTGTATCGTTCTCGGATGCTGACACCCACTTCCATCAGTGGAAGCGTAATAGCATCCTGACAAACAAGCAGATTGCGAAGATGTTCTGCAAAGCCATCAATAAAATTATGTCCGTCAAAACCTTTATTCAGAATTTCGTTGAATAGAATTAAGCATGCAGAAGTATTGCTATTTAGTGCAGCATCAGTAATTTTAAAATAATAATCATAATCCAGGATGCTGAGATTTTCAATAATAGTTTTATAAGTGATATCATCGCCAGAAAGGCAAACCATCCTGTCAAGAATGGAAAGTGCATCGCGCATAGAGCCATTCACTTTTTGTGCAATGATGTGCAACGCTTCTTCTTCTGCATTTATTTTTTCTTTCTTTGCAATTTCTACAAGGTGACTAACAATGTCATCAATTTTTATTTTATTGAAATCAAAAATCTGGCAACGAGAAAGAATCGTGGGAATGATTTTATGTTTTTCTGTTGTTGCAAGAATAAAGATAGCATGGTGAGGCGGTTCTTCTAATGTCTTCAAAAAAGCGTTGAATGCATTTTGCGACAGCATGTGAATCTCATCAATGATATACACTTTATGAGAACCAATTTGTGGAGCAAAACTCACTTGATTGATGAGATTACGAATGTCTTCTACTGAATTATTGGAAGCCGCATCCAACTCATAAATGTTCAGCGAATGTCCTGAGTTAAATGATTTACAAGATTCACATTCATCGCATGCTTCAATAGTTTTTATTCTGTTAAAACAGTTAATCGTTTTTGCCAGAATACGTGCGCAAGTTGTTTTTCCTACTCCGTGAGGACCACAGAACAAATACGCCTGTGCAATGTGATTGTTACGAATAGCATTCTTCAGTGTTGTTGTGATATGCAATTGTCCGATAACCGTATCAAAAGTTTGTGGACGATATTTACGAGCAGATACAATAAAATTTTCCATTGTGTAAAATAGTAAATCAATTGCGAATTTATAAATTTAATACGAAATGTAAATGGAAAATATATTTTAAGAACTACCCTTTCACTCTTCTCATCGCCATCATTCTCACCATCCAGTCGGGGAGAGATTTTTCCGGATTGCGATTTTTGAGATTGAGGTAAATGCCGAGTTTTTTTATGATAGGCACTTTATGTGTTTCTACAAATTCAATGAGCGTGCCATCAGTATCTTCTATATAACTGAAGTGTCCTGCCGCTTCGCCCATATCAAATGATTTGTTGCTATCTGCACAAAAAGGAAATCCATTATCGGTACATTCTTTTTTCAGTTCATTCATTCCTATCACATCAAAGCAGAGATGAATATAACCGAGGTCGCCCCAAAAGCGGTTGTTAAATATTTTTTTTGGCGGGTTACTTGTTCCGTCTTTGTCAAGCATCTGAATCAATTCTATTTTGCTTTCTCCAAGCAATCGTGCAAATCCTCCGCTTCGCACTTTACTATGAATGAGTAATACTCTCCTGATTTTATTTTTTCCTCCTGCAAGATTATTTAAGTCATCAAATATTTCTTCTTTATCGTATAATATTTTATCGTAACCAAGCACATTGCTATAAAGTTTTTTGGCTTTTTCAATATCCGAAACACCAATCATACAGCCGCTCACTCCTCCGAACATATAATCACTTTTACCAAACCATGAGGTTTCGTTAATCACCTGAAAAATATTTCCGTAATTATCTTTCAGAAAAAAATGTTTGACATTCAAAGGATCTTTCACTATCTCACTGATAAGATTTATTCCTGCTTCTTTAAAATTCTGAAAAGTTTTTTCTACATTGTTTGTTTTCATTCGCGGACAAAATATTCCGTAATCTCCAATCTGTATTTCTTCGCGGGAATTTTCAGGAGTTCTGTTTTTATATTGCCATATTTCTATTCCTGCACCTCCATTCAAGTTCATAGCAAGGATAGCGTGGCGTTTCCAAATTTTCCCTCCGGTAAAAGGAAGCATTAGTTTTACTTCGGAGTCGTCTTCAAACACATGTATATCTAATCCAAAATATTTTCTGTACCATCGGAATGCTTCATTCGCATCTGCTACACCAATTCCTATCTGCTGAATGCCTATAATATGTTTTTTATGATTTGTCATTTATATTTTACGCAAAATAAATTCAGTCCTATTCCTCCTTGCGGCAGAATAAGAAAACTTTGCATAAGTTCTATTTTATTTTATTGTCCCAGATATACTCTTAATTGTTTGCTTCTTGAACTATGCTTTAATCTGCGAATTGCTTTTTCTTTTATCTGTCTGACACGCTCTCTGGTAAGATCAAACTTTGAACCGATTTCTTCCATGGTCAATCCATGCGGATGTTCGCCAAGCCCGAAGAACAATCTGACCACATCACGTTCTCTATCAGTAAGGGATGCAAGAGAACGTTCTATTTCTTTTTTTAATGACTCGGAAATAAGCGAAGAATCTGCTCTCGGTGAATCCTGATTAATAAGCAAGTCAGACAAGCTGTTTTCTTCTGCATTAGGAAGTGGTGCATCCATAGAAACATGCCTGCCTGAAACTCTAATTGTATCGGCAATTTTATCTTCCGGAATATTTAGTGCGGCTGCAAGTTCATCTGAAGTTGGAGCACGTTCAAAAGATTGTTCAAGACGAGAAAATGTTTTATTCATTTTGTTCAACGAACCAACTTGATTAAGAGGCAAGCGAACAATTCTTGATTGTTCTGCCAATGCCTGAAGAATGGATTGACGAATCCACCAAACGGCATAAGAAATAAATTTGAATCCACGGGTTTCATCAAACCGCTTTGCTGCTTTTATCAATCCCAAATTGCCCTCATTGATAAGGTCTGGCAAACTTAATCCCTGATTTTGATATTGCTTTGCTACCGAAACTACAAAACGTAGATTGGCTTTGACTAATGTTTCTAATGCATTTTGATCTCCTTCTTTGATTTTTTTTGCCAGCATAACTTCGTCTTCTGCGGTAATCAATCCCTCTTTGCTTATTTCCTGTAGATATTTATCTAATGAAGCACTTTCGCGATTGGTAATTGATTTGGTAATTTTTAATTGTCTCATAAAGTTTAGATTATAATAAAAGTTAGTGAACCTTATTTAAAAAGGAAGCAAAGATATACTTTTTATGTTACTATTCAGTGCAGTTCTAAAAATTCTTCTATAAACCCTTTTTGATTTTTGTCCCGTTTATGTGTGAATTATCAATTTTATGTACGTTTGTGGTAAAAATAAACTTCTGCGTAAGTCCTAATGCAATTCCTTTACCCTCAATTTTTATTTGCTTTGTTCGCAGTAGCAATTCCTGTTGTTATTCACCTTTTTAATTTTCGCAGGTTCAAAAAAATTTATTTTTCCGACATCCGTTTTTTGAAAGAAGTAACACAAGAAACTCACAACCGAAATAAACTCAAGCACTTACTCATTCTTCTATCGCGGATTTTTGCTGTTACTTTCCTCGTATTTGCATTTGCTCAGCCATTTATTCCTGCTGAAAAAGAAAACTCCGTTGCAGGCACACAGGCAATCAGCATTTGGATTGACAATTCATTCAGCATGGAAAACATAACTACCAATGGAACATTATTTGACGAAGCCAAAAGATATGCCCGTGAAATTGCTATGGCTCATCTTTCTACCGATTTGTTTCAACTGCTCACTAATGATTTTGAAGGAAGGTATCAGCATCTTGTTAGCAGAGAAGATTTTTTTAAGATGCTTGACGAAATAAAAATAAGTTCATCAGTGAAATCGCTTTCAGAAATTATTTCCCGCCAAACAGATATGCTTAATTCTTCGGAAATAAAAAACAAAAAAGCATTTCTGATTTCGGATTTTCAAAAAAGCATTTCTGATTTCGGAAAAATAAAAAGAGATACTGCCATAAAAAATATTCTCATTCCTATTGCTACAAATCAACAAAGCAATGTTTATGTGGATTCCTGCTGGTTTGATTCTCCGGTTCATCAACTCAATCAGTTAGAAAAAATAAATGTGCGCATCTGCAATTTTTCAAACACCACAATGGAGAATGTTCCTGTTAAACTTTTTATCAACGGGCAGCAGAAAACTCCTTCAGAATTCAGTATGCTTCCGGGCGAAAGCAAAGTGATTACTCTTTCTTTCATTCTTAAAGAACCTGGCACCCAGCAAGGGAGAATTGAGATTACTGATTATCCTGTTACTTATGATGATATTTTTTTCTTTTCTTTCTCCCTTGCAAAACAAATTGATGTGATGTGTATCTCTCCCAAAAAAGTATCTTCCGTTCAATTGAAAAATGAATTCACTGAAAAATATTTTCAATCGCTGTTCGGAAAAGATTCTCTGTTTGCACTATCGTTTGCCGATGAAAATCAACTTGATTATTCCTCTCTCGGAAATCAACATTTAATTATTCTGAATGAATTGAATACTATTTCATCAGGGTTTTCGCAGGAATTAAATCGCTTCATATATAATGGCGGAAGTTTGGTTATTTTTCCTTCAACCGAAATAGATACTACGTCATACAGAAATTTTCTTTCTTCTTGCAGCACAAATTTCTACATGCAAAAAGATACTTCCATCACCAAAGTAGACAAAGTAAATTTTGATAGTGAAATCTTTAAAGATGTTTTTGAAAAATCAGATAATCAATTAGGAATGAAAAATGAAAACATAGATCTTCCTATGGTTCGTTCTTATTATACTTTTTCTTCCCGTTCCTCTACTAATAAAGAAATGCTGATGCGTCTGCAAAATGATAATTCATTTTTTACAAAATATGATTTCGGAAAAGGTAAAATTTATCTCAGTGCTGTTCCATTAAAATCAGAATGGAGCAATCTGGCGAAACACGCCATCTTTGTTCCGCTACTCTATAAAATTTCACTAAACAGTCAGCCGTCTCCGCCTCTGTTTTATATCATTGGTTCGGATAATGTCATTGAAGTTAATCCGAAATTTACAGGAGAAAATAATTTTCATATTAAAGCAGAAAACAATTTTGATATTATTCCTGAGCATCGTGTTATTGATTTTCATTCTACTTTATTTATTCACAATCAAATCAAGCAGGCAAATAATTACAATCTCTTTTCCGGCAACGAACGGATGGATGGAATTTCTTTTAACTATAACCGCAAAGAATCTAATCTCAGCCGTTATTCTCCTGATGAATTGATGCTCTTATATAAAAAAAATGGATTGAATAATTTTTCTATGGTTGATGCAGCAGGAAAAGAACTTTCAAAAGTTTTTAGCGACATTAACCAAGGAATAAAACTCTGGAAGTGGTGCATTGTGCTGGTACTTTTTTTCCTTGCTATTGAAATATTACTTCTTAAAAATAATCCAAAGAACTTTGTGAATTTTTTGTAAGAAAATCTTCTCAATAAGTTGAGGTAATTGTATTTAAATATTTAGGGTATAATCAATAATATTTCAACCAATTTTGGCAAGGATATTTTTATTTCCCATATAAAAAAATGATATTTGGAACCGCTTTTTTTCTGACATTTTTAATTTGCAATTTGAATTTGTTTCGGATTTAGTAATTGAGATTGGTAATTGATCTTTGCCGAAAATATGTTTTCTTGTTTGGCTTTGGAGTGGGACCTCGGCGTGAGATTGGCAGACCGCTCATCCGAACGGTCGTAGATTATTTATGTTGGGTATTGAGAAGTTACTAAAAAAGTTATCAAACCTCTTTCATTATGACTGATTTGTTTATATTTTTGCACACACCTAATTAAATTTTTATGAAATGTTTTTGTTTCTTCACAAGACATTCTTTTCAAAATAAGATTTAATGATGTTGCATTCTATCTTTAAATTAGAAATTTTAAAATCACAAAAATCATTTTAAACTAAACAGATGAAATCATTTTTTAAAAAGAAAATTATAATTTCCCTTTCTTTGCTTCTCACTTTTAATTTCTCTACTTTATTGCTGAGAATGGATGGGGATAAAATTGCTGCACAGAACATTGGCTTCACGCAAAATAATTTTGTAAACAATGAAAACGGACTGAAAGAAGCTCAGAGCAATATCAAAAAAGGAGATGGCTTTTTTAACGGTGGAACTTTGTATTACAAACGTTCTCTGGAATATTATCTAAAAGCCAATGCGTTCAATCCGGAAAATGCTTTATTGAATTACAAGATTGGTGTTTGCTATCTCTATTCGGCTTTCAAGCAAAATGCAATACAACATTTGGAAAAAGCCAAAAAACTTGACCCGACAGTGAGCGATGCAATTGATTATTATTTCGGACGATATTACCATCTGAACATGAAATGGAACAAAGCCATTGAACTTTATGAATTGTATAAAAAATCTTTAACAGAAGAAGATTTTAAAAAAATGTCGGATGCGAAAAAGAAAATTCAGGAATGTAAAAATGGAATTGAATTGATGAAGGATACCATTCGTTTGAGCAAACTTCCTGACTCACTTCGTTACCGAATAGAAAATCTTAGCAGTGAAGTAAATTCTAAATATCCCGATTACCGACCTCTTATTTCTGCCGATGAATCGGTGCTGATATTCACTTCTCGCAGGGATAATACCACAGGTGGAGGTATTGACCAATATGACCAACTATATTTTGAAGACATTTATATATCCCGTAATGAAAACAAAAATTGGTCGGAAGCAAAAAATATTGGCGACCAAGTAAATTCTTACAACACACACGATGCCACATGCGGATTAGCAGTTGATGGACAAAAACTTTTTATCTACAAAGATGATTTGGATAAAGGAAGCGGAAATATTTATGAATGTGCTTTACAAGGGAACAATTGGTCATCACCAAAAAAACTAAAAAGCACTATCAATAGCCGTTATCATGAAGCGTCTGCCAGTTTATCTCCCGATGGAAAAACACTTTACTTCACCAGCGAAAACCCGAAAGACAACGAAGGACCTAGTTTGCACGACATCTTTAAATCTGTCAAAGATGAAAAAGGAGAATGGAGCGAACCGGAAAATCTCGGACCGATAATCAATACGCAATATGATGAACGCACAGTGTTCATTCATCCTGACGGAAAAACACTTTACTTCAGTTCGCAAGGGCATAATAGCATTGGCGGATTTGATCTTTTTAAATCGGTCTTCAATGATTCTTTGAAAAAATGGTCAGCCGTTGTGAATCTTGGCTATCCCATTAATTCACCCGATGATGATGTTGATTTTGTGGTTTCCGCCAGCGGCAAACATGCTTACTACTCCACTATTCGTTCCGATGGATTGGGAGAAAAAGATATTTACAGAATCACTTTACCGGCAGATACCACCACTCAACTCACACTCGTAAAGGGATTTGTTACTGATGAAAGTAACAATCCGGTTGGCGCAAAAATAGATATCATTGACAATAAAACCGGGAAAATAATTTCTACTCAAGAATCAAATAGCGCTTCCGGAAAATTTCTTGTCTCGCTCCCTTCAGGAAAAAGTTACAAGATGCAGGTTGTTGCTGAGGGTTACTATCCACACACCGAAAATTTTAATATTCCCAAAGGAGCAAAATACAAAGAACTTGACATAAATATTAAATTGAAACGCAAAGAACAAAAAGTTTCGGTAGAAGGAAATGTATTTGACGAAAACAAAAAACCATTAAAAGCAACTATTGAAATCATAAATAATGCAACAGGAGAAGTTGTCGGCAAAACCACTGCTGATGAATTAGGGAAATTCCTTTTGAAACTTCAGGGCGGTAAAAATTACGGATTAGTTGTTTCTGCTGAGGGATATCTGTTCCAATCAATCAATCTGGATATTCCTCCCAATAAAGATCATTTCAAACTTGATAACGTTGTGCTGAAAAAAATCCAAAAAGGAAAAAATATTGTATTGAATAATATCTTTTTTGATTTTGACAAAGCATCTCTCCGCCCTGATTCAAAACCCGAATTAGATCGTGTTGTAAAAATTCTTCAGGAAAATCCTACTATGAAAATTGAAATTTCGGGACACACCGATAATAAAGGATCTGCCACTTACAATCTGAAACTCTCCGAGTCGCGTGCTAAATCAGTTGTAGATTATATCAGTACGAATGGAGTTGAACATTTTCGTCTCACATTCAAAGGATACGGATTTGTAAAACCAATTGCTACTAACGAAACCGAAGAAGGCAGACAGATGAATCGCAGAACAGAATTTAAGGTTGTTGATATTGATGAAAATGCTACCCCTGTTATTGTATCAACTCAAATGCCAACGACAACACCTCAACCTGTAAATACAAATTCAACTGTTATTGTATCAACGCAAATGCCAACGACAACACCTCAACCTGTAAATACAAATTCAACTGTTATTGTATCAACCCAAATGCCAACGACAACAACTCAACCTGTAAATACAAATTCAACTGTTATTGCATCAACGCAAATGCCAACGACAACACCTCAACCTGTAAATACAAATTCAACTGTTATTGTATCAACGCAAATGCCAACACCAACACCTCAACCCGTAAATACAAATTCAACTGTTATTGCATCAACGCAAATGCCAACGACAACAACTCAACCTGCAAATACAAATTCAACTGTTATTGCATCAACGCAAATGCCAACGACAACAACTCAACCTGCAAATACAAATTCAACTGTTATTGTATCAACCCAAATGCCAACGACAACAACTCAACCTGCAAATACAAATTCAACAGATACAACCGGTACAATTATTTCGTCAAGCAGTAAAATACCTGCTGAACTATCAAGTGCTGACACAAATAATGATGGCTCTATTTCTGCCTCTGAAATATCTGCTATCATCGAAGGATTTTTTGAAGGGACAAATGATTTTTCGGGAGAGAAACTACATCGTCTGATAGATTATTTCTTTGAACAATAATTTACAAATCGCGAATGTTGCCGAATTACAAATTCCAAAAGTTATTAAAAAAGTATATTCTGATTATACTTTATATTTTATATTTTATTCCGCATACTTTTTCTCAATCAATACCGGATTTAGAAGAGAAATTAGAAACTGCTTCTGATGAAGATAAGCCGGGTATTCTTAATCAATTATCTGAAGCATCTTTCAAGTCATCGGTTGATAAAAGTATTGACTATGCAGAACAGGCACTGAAAGCCGCAAAAAAAATTGACGATATCAATGAAGAAACAGGTGCAATAATAAATCTTGGCAATGGATACGAAGCAAAAGGCAATCACAAAAAAGCCATCAACCATTACAAAAATGCAATTATCATATTTGACAATCACAAACAATTTATAACCTCTGCTTACTTGTGGAATAAAATTGCCGATGCTAATCTGGCATGGAACAAACCAACAGATGCAATTACTGCCAATGAAAAATCCGTTGAACTGCTAAAACTTGCAAAAGACAAAAGAGGAACTGCAGATATTTTATTAGAAATCGGCGATATTTATTTTAATCAAAAAAAATACGACAACGCGGTAAATTATTTTAAACAATCATTCAAAATTCTGGAAGAACTAAAAGATCCGCGATCTACAATAATCATTTTGAATCGCATCGGAACAGCATATTCTAACTGGGGAAATTTTGATGAAGCGTATATGTTTTTGAATTATGCGCTGGACATTGCTAAAAAAAACAAATTCAATTCCGAAGCAGAAACTATCTCAAAAAATATTGCGGTAATAAAAAGCAATTTGAGTAACTGGAAAAAATCTCAGACAGAATATGAGCAGCAGCAGAAACAGCAAATGGTTCAGGAGAAACAACAAATGGTTCAGGAGAAACAACAAATGATTCAGGCGGAACGGCAGCAGCAACAACAAATCCATTCTCTTGCAATACAAAATGTAAAATCAATAGAAGAGATAGAAAAACTGAGCATAGAAAATCAAGTTAAAGAATTAAAAATAAAAGTACAAAACGATGAGATTTTAAAAAAACAATTTGAATTTGCCAATAAAAAAAAAGAAAATGAACTTCTTAAAAAAGAAAAAGAATTAGTCAATTCAGAACTCAACAAACAAAAAATTATTATATGGAGTGTCATCGGATTTTCTGTTTTGGTGCTTATACTCACTTCACTGATTTTTATTGCATATAGAAATAAAAAAAGAGCAAATAGTATTTTACAACAAAAAAATCAAATAATCTATAATCAAAAAAGTCAGATTGAACAAAAAAATATTCTTATAACCGACAGCATTGATTATGCTAAAAACATTCAGGAAGCCATGCTTCAGCCACAAGAAGCACTTCGGAATTTTTTTCCGGAATCATTTATTCTCTTCAAGCCAAAAGATATCGTCAGCGGTGATTTTTATTGGTTCACTGCTTTGCAGAATGGTATTGGTGTTGCAGCAGCCGATTGTACAGGGCATGGAGTACCTGGTGCATTCATGTCGTTGTTAAGTTTTACAATGTTGGACGAAATTGCAAAAAATAACAGCAACAATTCAACAGCAGATATTCTGAGTGAAATCAATTCAAAGATGATGAAAATACTGCACCAAAATCAACTGAATAAATCTGGAAAATTCGGAATGGATATTGCATTAACGATTTTTAATAAATCTATGAACGAACTGCATTATTCCGGTGCGCACAATTCACTTATCCTTATTCGTAATGGGCAGTTACAGGAAATAAAAGCCGATAAAATATTTATCGGCTCAAATCCCGAGGTCTCTTTTTCAAATAATAATATTTCACTACAACATAATGATATAATTTACTTATTCTCTGATGGCTACTATGATCAGATAGGAGGAGAAAAAAAGAAAAAATTCCTCTCTTTTTATTTTAAAGAGATGCTGATAAACATTCACTCTCTGAGCATGGATCAGCAAAAAGAAGAACTGGAAAAGAAACATAATGAATGGCGGAATAATGTAGAACAAACTGATGATATTCTTGTCCTTGGAATAAAATATAAATAGGACTTACGCACTGATATCATTGCATAGGAAGAACGACCGAAGCAATCTGTTTTTTCATGTAGAAATTGAGATTGCTTCCTGCTTCGCAGTCGCAATGACGATACGGATCTGCCTGTGCCGAACACGGCAGACAGGTTTGTGTTAGTCCTAAAAAAATCTAATTTTCTTCTTTAACAATATTCCCATTCTTAATCTTATATATATTTATTTCAATATCTGTTTTTTTAAATAATTTCTGGATTCTTTCCTTGCTTGTATCGGTAATGAACACTTGTCCGAACTCAGTTCCGCTGATCATATCAATCAAACGCTTCACACGATGTTCATCTAATTTATCATGAACATCATCTAATAAAAGTATTGGAGTTAATTGTTTGTGATGGCTGATAAATTCAAATTGCGCCAACTTCACAGCAAGGAGAAATGATTTTTGTTGTCCCTGCGAAGCAAATCTTTTCACCGGAAAATTTTCCATTAAAAAGTTCCAATCATCTTTATGAATTCCCGCTGTGGAATATTCTACAATCCTGTCTTTTTCAAGCGAAGCATTAAGCAATGCTTCAAAATCATCTTTGAGCAATTGTGAATAGTAAGTAAAATCCACTTTTTCTTTTTCGTTTGAAATCAACGAATAATATTTTTTGAAAACAGGAGAGAACTCAGCAGAAAATTCTTTTCGCTTTTTGAAAATTTTGTTTCCTAAATCTATCATCTGCACATCCCATATCCGTAGCAATTCCCTATCAAATGAATTTTCTGAAGAAGAAAGTTTCAGCAGAGCATTTCTTTGCAACAACACTTTTGTGTAGTTGATAATATCTTCAAGATACTGTCGGTCGTATTGTGAAATAATGCTGTCAACAAATTTTCTGCGCGTTTCACTTCCTGCTATTATCAATTCAATATCTGAAGGCGAAATCATGACCACCGGAAGCAATCCAATATGATCGGCAAAACGCCGACATTCTTTTTTGTTTCGTTTGAATTGTTTGTGTTCACCTTTTTTTTGCGCACAATAAATTTCTTCCTCTATATCTTCAATTTTAAAGTTTCCTTGAATTACAAATAGATGATCGCCATGAAAAATATTCTGAGAGTCAATGGAATTAAAAAAACTTTTTGTGAAAGAAAGATAATAAATAGCATCCAGCAGATTAGTTTTTCCTTCTCCGTTATTCCCTACTATACAATTGAATCGGGGAGAAAAAATCAATTCGGCATACCCGTAGTTTTTAAAACTCACAAGAGATAATTTATGCAAACATACTTTCTTCATATTTTACGAACTTACAAATAAATCAGAAAATAATTTTACCTTTGCTTTTCTTTTGAAAGGAATTATAAATAACACAAAAATATGACACAAGAAAAAGAGCAACCCATAATTGATATAAACGAAACTTTTACCAAGGCAGAACGATATATTAAAGAAAACAAAAAAAGTTTATCTATTATTGTTGGTGCTGTAGTGCTGCTGGTTGGAGGTTATTTTGCATGGACAAAACTATATCTGGCACCGATGGAAGAAGAAGCGCAAAGCCAAATGTTCATGGCTGAACAGTATTTCAAAAAAGATTCTATCAACAAAGCCATCAATGGAGATGGACAATTTTATGGCTTCAAAGATATTGTTGACCAGTACGGGCTCACTTCATCCGGAAATCTTGCCCATTACTATTTAGGAATATGCTATTTACAAAAAGGGCAATATGAAGATGCCATCAGCGAACTTAAAGAATACGATAGTGATAATATGATGCTTTCCTCAATTGCCATAGGTGCTATCGGAGATGCAAATTCTGAACTTGGAAAAAATGAGGAAGCCATTGAGCAATATCTTAAAGCAGCGGGAACAAACAAAAATGATTTTACTTCTCCCATTTACTTGATAAAAGCAGCAATACTTTTTGAGCAATCTGAAAAATATGCTGATGCGGTGAAAATTTATGAGCAAATAAAAACTGATTTTCCTGATACCCGCGAAGGACGTGATATTGAAAAATATATTTCATACGCCAAAGCAAAAATGCATTAATTATTTTATCAGTTCTTAAGTTTGGTATGAAAATGAAACTCCAAAAGTCAAAAAGCACATCTGTTTTTGAATATACTTTGATGTTTTTTTAACTAAAAATGGCGACAAAAATCATTTCGCAACATGTCTTTTAATTGAATAACATTATGGAAAATAAAAGAATTATTTTTTATTCATTTGTAATAATAATTGGCTTAACAATAAATGCTATAATTATTGGTGGAGCAATAAAAAGATTTAAAAAAGAAGATAGATTTGTTTCCGTAAAAGGATTTTCTGAACGTGAAGTAAAATCGGATTTTGCTGTTTGGACAATACAAATGAGAGTGGCTAATAATGATTTATCTGAAGGAAGTAAATCAATTAATGAAACGAAAAATAAAGTGATTTCCTTTTTAATGAAGAATGGAATAGATCAAAAAGAAATAATTCAAAAGGACTTAATTGTAAATGATAAAAAAGCGCAGGATTATGATAATAATATTGGAGATAGTTATAGATTTATTATTGATAAAATAATTCAAGTTCGTAGTACAAATATCGACAGAATTCAAAATGTAAGTGGAATGACAGATGAATTACTTAATGTTGGGGTTATTTTAAGTAAAAATTATGAATCTTCTGTTAAATATATTTATACAAAATTAAATGAAATAAAACCGTTAATGTTAACCGAAGCAACGAGAAATGCAAAGAATGCTGCTATACAATTTGCAAAAGAAAGTGATACAAGATTAGGTAATTTGAAAAAAGCAAATCAAGGTTTATTTTCTATTATTGATAGAGATGAATTTTTATCTGGTCAATCAGATGGCTCATATTATCAAGCAAGTTGTGCCGATATATATAAAAAAGTTAGAGTTGTGGTAAGCGTTGACTATTCAATAGAATAAAAAAGAAAAATGCATAACATGGTATTTATTTCATTGCGGTTCCATCTCTTATACGATACTAACGTGTCGCAATACAAATACAATTCGCTAACACTTCCTTGCGAAGTGTTCTACTTTCATACCAAGCAATAATCAATAATCAAAATGTCTTTTCGTCCGAAAAAAAAATTTGAGAAAAATAAAATTTCCCTTGTTTCTCCCGAATCATATCGGATTGGCATTGTTGTATCTGAATGGCATTCTGATATCACTGAAGTTTTATATAAAGGAGCGGAAAAAATTCTTCTCTCCAATGGAATCAAACAAGAAAATATTATTCGGAAAAATGTTCCGGGAAGTTTTGAATTGCCGCTTGGCGCACTGCGATTAATTCAAAAAACGAAAGCAATAATTTGTTTGGGTTGTGTTATCAAAGGTGAAACCGACCACTTTCATTTTATCTGCGATGCAGTAGCCAATGGCATTATGAAAGTAAGTTTAAAGTCAAATCTCCCTATATCTTTTGGGGTTTTAACAACCAATACAATTGAACAAGCAATGGAACGGGCAGGTGGAAAATTTGGAAATAAAGGTGAAGAGGCGGCTTTGGTTGTACTGAAAATGCTTACGGAAAAAAACGGATGAATAATTTTAGAGAATTAAAAGAGAATTGATTTTGTTTATTAAAATATAAATTTTTTAATAGTAATTATTTAACTAAAAATTCGGGGTTAAGAAAACAAATCAAGAAATGAGCAAGAAAATTCCATAAAGGAAACAAAACTCATTGTAACTTAATTGTTTTACTCACAGTTTTTCCTTCTTCTAATTTTACAAGAGCAGTACCTGCTGTATGTCCCGAAGCAGTAACATCTACTTGTAGGATAGCAGGTAATTTAAATACAAAAGAAGCCGAACCCGCAGCATCCGTAATGCCCGTTTGTCCTTTCATGGTTGGCTTAGACTGTGTTGTAGGATGTATAGATACATTAGCACCTAAAATTGGACCCTCAGTGGAGATGTCCATTACCCTGACAACGACAGTACAATCTTTGTTTCTTCTGCAAGAATAAAAAGTAAAAAAGAGTACCAGTGAAAAGGTACTTACATACAATACAATTTTATTGCATTTAAATATTCGCATAAAAAAATAATTAAGAATAAAAATAATTTTGAATAATCCAAAAATTGATTTTTATTAAATTAGAAAACAAAGGTAAATATTATTTTGAATGATACAAACAAAATCAATAATATTTTTTTCGGTATTCATATTGTTGATTGCGCAACTGTGGCTCAAACCCTGCTTCACGAATGGCTTGTTGAATTTCATTTGCAGTAAAACGATAAGGTGCTCCTGCTGCTGAAACAACATTCTCTTCAATCATAATGGATCCAAAATCATTGGCTCCTGCATGCAAACAAAGTTGAGCGACTTTTTTTCCCACAGTGAGCCACGATGCCTGTATGTTAATTATATTCGGCAACATGATTCTGCTCATTGCTATCATGCGGATGTATTCTTCGCTTGTAACTTTATTTCTAACTCCACGCACTTCGGCAAGTAAAGTATCCGTATCCTGAAAAGTCCATGGAATAAAAGCAAGAAATCCTTTTGCATCTTTTGGTTTGTTGGATTGCACTTCGCGGATAGAAACAAAATGTTCAAACCTTTCCTGCAATGTTTCAATATGTCCGAACATCATAGTGGCAGAAGTGGTGAGATGAAGTTTATGTGCAGCATGCATAATGTTTAACCATTCTTTGGCTCTACATTTTCCGTTGGAAATAATTTTTCTTACCCTGTCGCTCAGGATTTCTGCTCCTGCTCCGGGTAATGAATCCAATCCTGATTCCATCAATGCTTTCAAAACTTCGGTGTGCGATTTGTTTTCTAATTTACATATATGCGCCACTTCAGGTGGCCCGAGTGCGTGTAGTTTTAATTTCGGAAATAATCTTTTCAGTTCACGAAAGAGTTCTGTGTAATATGATAATCCCAAGTCGGGGTGATGACCACCCTGTAAAAGCAATTGTTCTCCACCATAGCGAAATGTTTCTTCAATTTTTTGTTTGTATTGTTCAATGGTAGTGATATATGATTCAGGATGACCGGGAGCCCGATGAAAATTACAAAACTTGCAATTGGCAACGCAGATATTTGTAATGTTTGCATTACGGTCAATCTGCCATGTAATTTTTCCGCCTCCAACTTTGCCATTAACAGAATCCGGTTTTTGTATTTTGCGAAGTTCATTGGCAATATACATCAGTTCAGCAGTGGGAGCATGCTCAAAAAGAAATTGTCCTTCTTCAGCAGAAAGAAATTCAAAATTTAATGCCCGTTCTAAAAGATAAGAAAGATTCATTTTTTTTACTTGGCTGTTTTTTTTATCAGAGGAAATAATTTTTA
The DNA here is from genome assembly GCA_043804035.1 of Bacteroidota bacterium. Taxonomy (GTDB): domain Bacteria; phylum Bacteroidota; class Bacteroidia; order Palsa-948; family Palsa-948; genus JAZDJJ01. The sequence continues at coordinate 3,658 of JAZDJJ010000007.1, read as the reverse complement.
TTTTTCTCCCTCTGTCATTCTGAACGAAGTGAAGAATCTTATAGACATTTCGCTTCACTCAATATGACAGTTTGATACCCGCGGCTTGCATAGGGTCTTTCATTTCCAATCATAGTATCTGCTACTATCTGTAAATATGATTGTTTTGTTATTACTTTTTTGCCAAACTTTTTTCCACATCGCCTACATTTTCTTTGCCCATCTGATGTTGGTGAGCCAAGCCGAACCAATAATTTGTATAATTTTACTCTGACTTTGCATCGTGGACATAATAAATTACCCCCGATGGTTGATAATTCATGCTGATTTTTATTTTTCAAAATCGGCAATAGGAAATTTGTGTCTATCATATTTCGGCAATCTCAATACCAAGAAGGAATTTATGTTTTAGTAAAGGGCAGTTCTAAAAATACAAAAAACACTTTACCACGAAGGTCATCAAGAAATCACAAAGTTCACAAAGTATTGATTTTATTGAGTTCTTCGTGTTCTTTGTGAAATGACTTTGTGTGCTCCGTGGTTAAAAATCAATTTTTGGAACCGCCCTAAACAAAATTAGTCCGTTCTTGGAACATAATACTTTAAAATAAAACGATGTCTGACATTTTACAAGAAAAAGAAATAAAAAGTGCTGATGAAATTGCGCAGCAACTCGGACTTCTTCCTGAAGAATTTGAAAATATAAAACAAATTCTCGGACGTATTCCAAACTTCAATGAACTGAGCATTTACTCTGTGATGTGGAGTGAGCATTGTTCATATAAAAATTCCATCACACTCTTAAAAACGCTTCCTCGTGAAGGAAAACATTTGCTGGCAGAAGCAGGACAGGAAAACGCAGGACTTGTTGATATTGGTGATAATCTGGCTTGCGCTTTTAAGATTGAATCGCACAATCATCCTTCGGCTATTGAACCATATCAGGGTGCTGCAACCGGAGTTGGCGGAATCAATCGCGATATTTTTACGATGGGAGCTCGTCCTATTGCACAATTAAACTCACTTCGTTTTGGCAATTTAAAATCAGAAAAAACAAAATGGCTTATACGCGGAGTAGTAAAAGGAATTGGTGATTACGGAAATGCTTTTGGCATTCCCACCGTTGGAGGAGAAGTTTATTTTGATGAGTGTTACAATGTGAATCCGCTTGTGAATGCGATGAGTGTAGGAATTGTAAAAGTGGGTGAAACGATTTCTGCAATTTCTTTCGGAGCTGGCAATCCGATTTATATTGTTGGTTCTGCTACAGGGAAAGACGGAATTCATGGAGCAGATTTTGCTTCAAAAGATATTACAGAAAATTCTGCTGACGACTTGCCGTCTGTGCAGGTTGGAGATCCGTTCGCAGAAAAAATTATCATGGAAGCATCTCTTGAAGTGGCAAAAACTGGTGCGCTAATTGGAATGCAAGATATGGGTGCCGCAGGAATTATTTGCTCTACTTCTGAAATGTCAGCCAAAGGAAAACATGGAATGAAAATTTATTTAGATAAAGTTCCTCTCCGCTTGTTAAATTCCGATAAAAAAATTACGACAGGTATGCATCCATGGGAAATTCTTTTATCAGAATCGCAAGAAAGAATGTTAATGGTGGTAAAAAAGGGAAGAGAAAAAGAAGTAGAGAATGTGCTTGATAAATGGGACATCCATTATTCTGTCATCGGAGAAGTTACTGATTCGGGATGGTTAGAATATTATATGCACGAAGAATTAGTTGCTAATGTTCCTGCTGAATCGCTTGTGCTTGGCGGAGGAGCTCCAATTTACAAACGCGATTACAAAGAACCCTCCTATTTTTCTGAATCAAAAAGATTTTCTATTGATAGTATAAGTGAACCGAAAAATATTCAAGAAGTTGCAAAGTTTTTGCTTTCGCATCCTAATATTGTTTCAAAAAAATGGGTGTATCAGCAGTACGATTCTATGGTTGGCACTGTAAACATGAGTACTAATTCTCCTTCTGATGCTGCCATTATAAATTTAAAAGATTCCGACAAAGCCATCGCAATGAAAGTAGATTGCAATTCGCGTTATGTGTATGCCAATCCTGAACAAGGTGCTGCCATCGCAGTTTCAGAAGCTGCCCGTAATATTGTTTGCTCAGGTGCTGACCCAATAGCAATCACCAATTGCCTGAACTTTGGTAATCCTTACAATCCCGAAGTGTATTGGCAGTTTGTTGGAGCCATCAAAGGTATGGGTGCTGCATGTAGAAAATTTGAAACGCCTGTTACCGGAGGAAATGTAAGTTTCTATAATCAATCTTCTTATGAAGGCGCTGTGTTTCCAACTCCCGTTATCGGCATGCTTGGTGTAATGAAAAAGAAAAATATAATGACACTTGATTTTAAAAAAGAAAAAGATATTATCTATCTTATCGGAGAAACAAGAAATGATATTTCCTGTTCTGAATATTTGTATTCGTGGCATAAAGTAAAACATTCTCCGTCTCCTTATTTTAATCTTGATGAAGAATGGAATGTACATCAAGTTGTGAAAAATATCATCAGAAAAAAATTGATTCAGTCGGCACACGATTGTTCTGATGGAGGATTATTTATTGCACTTGTAGAATCTGCTATGCCCCGCGAATTAGGATTTGACATAAGTACAGATAGTTCCATTCGCAAAGATGCTTTTCTGTTTGGAGAATCGCAGAGCAGAGTAGTGGTTTCGGTTTCTCCAGAAAACGAAAATAATTTTTTAGAAGAAATAATAAAACATAATGTAGAGTTCAGTTTGCTGGGTGTTGTTACCAAAAATGAAATACTAATTGATGAAGAATCATTCGGAGTAATTGATGAAGCGAAACAAAATTATGATATGACTTTGGAAAATTATTTAATCCCTTTGGATTAAATCACTTGCATTTGAGTTGAGGCGTTTAGAGGTCTGAATTTATCATTAATAGTAAATAAAAATGTTATCTGATAAAAAAAATCTTCTCATAAAAACAGAACGTTTTTGCGCGTATCAGGAACGGTGCAGTTATGAAATAAAACAAAAGATGAGCAAACTTGGAGCAGATAAAATTACAACTGAAAAAATAATATCTTCTTTAAAAGAAAATGATTTTCTGAACGATGAACGTTTTGCAAAGTTGTTTGTTTCCGGAAAATTCAGGATAAAGAAATGGGGTAAAAACAAAATTCGTAATGAACTAAGAAAGAAAAAAATTTCTGATGAATTAATTAATAAGGGATTAAATGAAATCAACGAAAGAGAATATATTATCACTCTGAAAGAATTAGCGAAGAAGAAAGCAAGAGAAATTCAAAGTTCGAAGTTCAAAGTTCAAAAAATTGTAATGTATCTTATTTCTAAAGGTTTTGAATCAGAACTCATCTGGAAAAATATTACTCTTCAGCGGCAAAAAACAGAATGCTGATAACTTTAATTTTTACACTCAAATAAGATTTTATCAAATGTTTTAATTGTGTTATCCGCGTTCTATTGTATTTGATAGCATTGAGTAGTTCTCTATCAACTTTTCCATTTCTTTCTGCATTTTCGCTGATTCTTCTCTTGCCCGTTCAGCAAAATTATTTTTATTGCTTGCGTAAATAATATTTCGTGAAGAGTTTACAATTAATCCGCATTGTTCGTTCATTCCATATCTTGCAACATCCTGTAAATTTCCACCTTGGGCTCCAACGCC
>JAZDJJ010000006.1:0-7615 GCA_043804035.1 Bacteroidota bacterium | reverse complement strand
ATGATTCAATATTATCAGAAGCAGTGAGCGCAATAAAACCAATTCCGTCATTCCTACAAAGTTTAGCAAAGTCATTGATTTTTCCATAAATATTTTCAGGTGTCTTATTTATATCGTAAGCAACAAGAAAAAAATAATAATTTGTATCGTTAAGAATCTTCTCTGTATAATCGTTTCCATCACTTCCGGAAACAATGCTGAAATCATGAATAAGTGGTTTTTCGCCTTCTCTAATAATTTTATCTTTTCTGTCAATATACTTGTAAGTTGAGTCAATAGTTTTTATTTGTTCAGGAGTTAATTCAATTTGTTTGCCGTCTTTCTCATAAATAAAAATCATCACCACACTGTCTTGTTTTGCTTCGGGTGGTAGTTTCATTCCTTCCTGAATATTTTTTCCGATTGCATAAGGACGGAAATCTTTTACAGGTAAATAATTGTAAGTATAAAGAGGAAATCCAAAAGATGCAACAATTACAATGAAGACGAAAATATTTTCAGCCGTTTTTTCAAAGAGGGGGCGAATATTTTTTTTCCATATAAATATGAATATCGTCAAGACAAGCATCACAATATTATTTACAAACTCTTGCCAGGGAGTAAGTTTAATGGCATCTCCAAAACATCCGCATTCGCGTACTTTATCAAAATATCCGGAATAAAAATTAAGCAAAGCAAAAAAAACAACCATAAGTAAAATGAGCCAAAGCGTAAGTTTAATCCGAGAACCAATAAGAAGCATGAAGCCAAGAAGCATTTCCAGTGCGCACATGAAAATGGAAATGAAAAGCGAAAATGATTTCAACCATTCTGTTCCAAACACTTCAAAATATTCATCCAACTTATAGGAAAAGCCAAGAGTATCGTTTGCTTTAATAAGACCTGAAATAATAAAAAGCAATCCTATTACGATACGGATTAGTTGTATGATGAGATTCATAAAATATACAATAGTTGTTATAGGTCTTTATTACTAGTTTTAGTTTTTGTGTGAAGTCATTTTCATTTTTGCTTCATCTATTTTTATCAAAGCAAAAATAGCATAGTTAATAGTGTCGTAGTAGTTTGAGTCAATGCCTTCCGAAATAATGGTGCATCCTTTATTGTCTTCAATTTGTCGGATACGAAATAGTTTCATCAGAATCAAATCAGTAAAAGAACTAATACGCATGTCACGCCATGCTTCTCCATAGTCGTGATTTTTCTTTTCCATTAAAGATTTTGCCTGCACCGAAAATTTATCAAACATTATGCTTGCTTCGTCAAGTGGTATATCAGTTCGCTTATCGTTTGATAATTCTGATTGTATCAAACCAATGATGGAATAATTTACAATGCTGATGTAATCCAAACGGATATCTTCCTCCACTTTTTGAGTGCCTTTATCATCAATGGTGCGGATACGTTGGGCTTTAATAAAAATCTGGTCAACGATGGAACTGTTTCGCATTACTCTCCATGAACTGCTGTAATCTAACATCTTTTTGCTAAAAATATCTTTACAAATTTTTATTACAGCATCAAACTGTTGAAAGGTATTATTCATAATTACAAAAATTTTTGCAAAGCAAATTTAATGTTTTTTGTTTTGCTTACAATTTCAAAACCATCCACACAAGAAATACTTTAATTTTTATTCATTTGTGTATAATTGAATTAGGACTTACGCAAGAATACTTTTTGTCTCTCGCCAAGACGCAAAGTCGCCAAGAAATACGAAATACTTTGCGTTTATCAAATCTGCGAGAAATAAATAAAGTGCGTAAATCCTGATATATTGATTTTAGGGCAGTTCTATAAAAATACAAATAAACGTCATTGCGAGGGTTGCCTAAAGCAACCCGAAGCAATCTTTGTCCTTGCTACCTGTCTGCCGTGTTCTGCCTGTGCGTCCGCACGCAGACAAGTCGGCACAGGCAGATTAGAGATTGCCTCCATTTCGCTTTGCTTCATGTCGCAATGACGAGTTCAATTTTTGGAACTGCCCAATTAAATACAAAAATAAATAAAATTTTTTGATTCCAAATTTATTTTCACTTTTTAAAAAGTTATAGGATGATTTTATAAACGTAAAGTGTTTTCGTATTTCTTGGCGACTTTGCGTCTTGGCGAGAGACAAAAAGTATTCTTGCGTTAGTCATAATTAAAATATTTTTCTTTCGTTAAAAATTGCAGATCCTATCCGAATCATGTTGCTTCCTTCTTCAATGGCAATTTTGTAATCGCTGCTCATACCCATTGAAAGAATAGATAGGGAATGGGTAGAGAGGGAATCTAAAAACTTTTTTAATAAACAAAATTCATTCCTAATAAGATTTTCATTACCGGATAAAGTTGCCATTCCCATCAGTCCGAGGATGCGGATATTTTTCATCTGTTGTAATTCTTCTGAGCAAAGAATTGTTTCTGCCTCCACAAAACTTAATCCGAATTTAGTTTCTTCCTGTGCTATATGAATTTGAAGAAGACAGTCCACTATACGATTCGCTTTCGCAGCACATTTATTTATTTCCAAAAGCAATTTCAAACTGTCAACAGAATGAATTAAACTAATGAACGGCACGATGTGTTTCACTTTGTTTGTTTGCAAATGTCCTATGAGATGCCATTCAATATCTTTTGGAAGTTGTTCGTATTTAACAAGAATTTCCTGCACACGATTCTCTCCAAAAATTTTATGTCCTGCATGATATGCTTCAAGAATTTTTTCAGCAGGAAAAGTTTTTGTTACCGCAACTAATTTGATATGCGGAGGAATTTCGGAAAGAATTTTTTGAAGATTTTCTTTGATAGACATTAAAGCAATAATACTAATTTGTCAGCAAACTATGAATCACCAGTCCGCTACGGAGTTTTGGTTCAAACCATGTTGTTTTTGGAGGCATAATTTTTCCCGAATCCGCAATGTCAATTAACTGTTTCATTGTTACGGGATAAAGTGCAAATGCCACTTTCATTTTTCCGCTGTCCACTATTTTTTCTAATTCTCCCAGTCCTCTTATTCCTCCTATAAAATCAATCCGTTTATCTTTTCTTAAATCATGAATATTTAAAATCGGGGCGAGAATTTTTTCTGACAAAATAGTAACATCCAGCACACCAATCGGGTCGTTGTCGTTGTATGTTCCCGGCTTTGCAGTGAGCGAATACCAATTTCCATTGAGATAAATTCCAAAATTATGAAGTTTGTCGGGGCGATAAGTTTGTTTTCCTTTTTCTTCTATGAAAAAATTTTCTGCTACCTTTCTCAAAAAATCATCATCGCTCAAATCATTCAGGTCTTTCACCGCACGGTTGTAATCAAAAATTTTTAATTGATTATCAGGAAAATGAACAGCAAGGAAAAAGTTATATTCTTCTTTTCCTGTATGATGAGAGTTTTGTTCTCCTTTTTCTTTTCCAACCAGAGCAGCAGCGGCAGTGCGATGATGCCCGTCTGCAATATATGTGAAAGGAATTTTTTCAAACAACGAAACAATTTTTTTTATCATCTCGTCATTTTTTATCACCCAAAAAGTGTGAGCAATTCCATCATCGGCAACAAAATTATATTCCGATTTTTCCTGAATAATACGATTAACTATTTCGTCTATTTCTTTCACAGATGGATAAGCAAAAAATACCGGCTCATAATTCATATTACTTTCACGAACATGATTTTTCCTGTCCTCCTCTTTATCTGCTCGTGTGAGTTCATGTTTTTTAATTATACCATTAAAATAATTATTCACTGAAGCGCATCCAACAATGCCAGTTTGTTTTCTGCCGTCCATCGTTTGCTGATAAATATAAAGACAATCTTTTTCATCCTGAAAAAAAAGTTTCTGCTGAATGAATTGTTCCATATTTTTCTTTCCCTGTTTGTAAATTTCGGGACTATATGGATTAGTTGCAGGCGAAAAATCAATTTCCGGTTTTATGACATGATAAAACGAAAGCGGATTGTCTTTTGCTTCTATGCGTGCTTCGTTTGCATCTAACACATCATACGGTTTAGAAGCAATCTGCTTCATTTTATCTTTGACGGGACGAATCCCTCTGAAAGGACGAAGAGTAGCCATTTTTTAAATTATTTTTATTAGATATAATATCTCAGAAAATCAGGGCAAATATCATAAGTATTTGGCCAATATATTCCGCCAAAATCATCTATTTTAACTTGTGCAAAATAATCAGGTTTTAATAATGGCTCTGTGATAGGTTTGTTTAGAAGAGGATTTAAATCAACCACTTTAATACAACCATCGTTAAAAGTAAGTTCTATTTTAAAGTCATTCATTATTTTTACTGCCGTAACAGCTACCGATTTATAATTATTATCACACATATTTAATCAATCTAAAGGGTTAATTTTTTTAATAGGTTTCCCAAGTAATATAAGTTCCCAATTTTTTAACAAATCTTCTCTGTGAATACTAAGCCATTCAAAAACCAATGCTTTGGCTCTTTTAGGAAATTCTCCATTAGTTTCAAGGGTTGAAATATTAACCTGCATTTGATATTCCTGATATTTGGCATGAAAATGCGGTGGATTATGCTCTTGCCAATACATCATAATTATTATTCCGTAAAAACCTACTTATTTCCGGCATTTTATTTTTTTTTATTATTACATCAAAGTACAAACGTACATAAAATTTTAATTACACATATATCGGTTCAAAAAAACTATTGCTGGATATGGATGGCTGTTGATAGAAATGGGCACAAGTTCATCAACAGCGAAGCTGGCACGAGGGGGACAGAGACAGGAGAAAAACTTTGGAATAAAATCAAGGATAAAATAAAAGGCAAAGTATGTACATATCATTGGAAACCATATGAAGAATTTGTACCTCAAGAACAACATGTACAATCTAAAGCCGAAACCTTTACTGTTGAGGGTTATAATAGATTGTTCAGACATTTCTTAGGCAAGATTAAGAAGGAAAACAAAATGTTATACGAAAGCAAAATATATGTTGGTTCTGTCAGTAAAACTTTTAATATCGACTATTTATTATTCAAAGAAACAAAATGATAACACGGGCTTCAGCCCTAATAAAAAGCAATTAAAAACGATTATATCAATTGAAAGTTATGGCTAAAGCCCCTATACCTGTCTGCGTCTGCCTGCGCAGGCAGGAAACAATGAAACCATGATTTATGTATAATTAAAATTTTATGTACGTTTGCTTTTTTATAAAAACATGTTTGAAAACTTAACCGATAAAATAGACCGTGCATTCAAAATTCTGAAAGGACAGGGCAAGATAACAGAAGTGAATGTATCTGAAACGCTCAAGGAGATACGCAAAGCATTGCTGGATGCTGACGTAAATTACAAAGTTGCAAAAACTTTCACCGATTCTGTGAAGCAAAAAGCATTGGGACAAAATGTGCTTACTTCTATTTCGCCAGGGCAGTTGATGGTCAAAATTACGCACGAGGAACTTGTGCAGTTGATGGGCGGAGAAAAGAGCGAACTAAAAATTATTGCTAACCCAACCATCATTCTTCTTGCAGGACTTCAAGGTTCAGGTAAAACAACTATCGCTGCTAAACTTGCCAATTTTCTGAAAACCAAACGTGGAAAAAATCCTTTGCTCATCGCCTGTGATGTGTATCGCCCCGCCGCTATTGATCAGTTACATATTCTCGGAGAACAAATAGGAGTGCCTGTATTTTCTGACCGCGAAACAAAAGATGTGATAAGCATTGCAAAACATGGAATAGAACAGGCGAAAACGAACGGGAATACAATTGTGATTGTGGATACAGCAGGACGACTGGCAGTTGACGAAGAAATGATGAACGAAATTTCTGCTATTAAAAAAAATATTGAACCACACGAAATATTATTTGTTGTTGATTCTATGACAGGGCAAGATGCAGTTAACACTGCTAAAACATTCAACGACCGACTGAATTTTGACGGAGTCATTCTCACTAAATTAGATGGCGATACACGTGGAGGCGCAGCTCTATCAATACGTTCGGTGGTGAACAAGCCCATCAAGTTCATAGGTATAGGAGAAAAGATGGACGCATTAGATATTTTTCATCCCGATAGAATAGCAAACCGTATTCTCGGAATGGGAGACATAGTTACGTTAGTTGAAAAAGCGCAAGAACAGTTTTCTGTTGAAGAGACAAGAAAAATTCAAAAAAAAATTGCCAAGAATACTTTTTCGTTCAATGATTTTCTTACTCAAATTCGGATGATAAAAAAAATGGGAAACGCGAAAGATTTAATTGGAATGATTCCCGGAATTGGTAAAATGACGAAAGATATGAATGTAGACGATAATATATTAAAACGAATAGAAGTCATCATTTATTCTATGACTCCGAAAGAGCGTGAAAATTCTGATCTGATAACCGGGAGCCGAAGACAAAGAATATCTGTTGGAAGCGGGACAAATATTCAGGAAGTAAATAAATTGATAAAACAATTTGAAGGTGTGCGCAAAATGATGAAGATGATGAACAACAAACAAGCGATGGCAAACCTATTGAAGAATATGCCTGACTTACAAAAAACAAATTTCACTAAATAGTATGCATCTCTTAGACGGAAAAAAACTTTCTGCTGAAATTCGGAACGAACTTGCTCTTGAATATCAGAAAATAAAATCTTCCGGTGGAAAAATTCCTCACCTTGCGGCAATATTGGTGGGAAATAATGTAGCAAGCCAAATGTATGTGAAATCCAAAGTGAAAGCATGTGAACAGATTGGATTTAAATCAACATTGATTCATCTTCAGGAAAATGTTTCCGAAAAAGAACTTTTGCAAAATGTATTTACCCTGAATAATGATAATGATGTTGATGGTTTCATAGTGCAACTTCCACTACCGAAACATATTTCGGAGCAAAAAATAATTGAAAACATTTTTCTCGAAAAGGATGTGGACGGTTTTCATCCCGAGAACATTGGCAGAATGGCGCTAAATTTACCTTGCTATATTCCTGCAACGCCGTTTGGTATTTTGCAAATGATAGAGCGATACAAAATAGAAACATCAGGAAAAAACTGTGTAGTGATTGGCAGGAGCCATATCGTTGGATTGCCGATGAATATTTTAATGTCCCGAAATGCTTATCCCGGAAATTGCACTGTAACAGTTTGCCATAGCAAAACAAAAAATCTCAAGGATATTTGCAAGCAAGCGGATATCCTCATTGCCGCTATCGGAAAACCTGAATTTGTTACATCTGATATGGTGAAAGATGGAGCAGTGGTGATTGACGTTGGCATCACTCGTGTTCCACAAATAGCACAAATTAAAAATTCGTGCAACGAAAAAAAATATAAAATTGTCGGTGATGTAAAATTTGATGAAGTATCCCCAAAATGTTCTTTCATCACTCCTGTTCCGGGCGGAGTTGGATTGATGACAGTTACTGCTCTATTGATGAATACATTAAAGGCAAGCAGGAGAGAGATTTATTAGTCATGTACCAATAACTTTCTAACTACGAACAGGAAAAATTGGGTAGTGTCCGAAATCGGTTGAAATGATTATCTTTGTCGTCAAAAAGATGATACATTCACAAGAACTTCATTGTCCACATTGCACAAGCAATGATTTGGTTAAAAATGGTAAGAGCGAAAATGGTACCCAGCGTTGG
>JAZDJJ010000005.1:0-7331 GCA_043804035.1 Bacteroidota bacterium | reverse complement strand
GACTTCATCACAGCAATTGACGACTTGAAAAAATATCTTGTTTTTCTAAACGGTTCGCTCATGCAATTCACACACGAAGGCATGGAGCATCAAACTGAATGGTGTGAAGTTGCATTCAAAGTGAAATGCAATGTTTGCAACAAACCAACACTGTTGTCAAACGAATACAAAACCAAAAATGGTTTTTACAAGTGCATAAATCCTGAATGTGCTACACATGGTACACACAAGAAAACTATTGAAGCAAAAAATTGTGAGAGATTAGGATTTGAATATTTGTTTTTAGCAAACAACTATTCGCAAGGAAAAAAGATTGTGAAAAAATTTGAGCAAGAAGATTTTGAAAAACTCAATGCACACATAGAGTTTCTGAAATCGGAAATCAAAAAAGAGAAAGTTGAAATTCCAACAGACAAAATTCCTTTGGATTGGGACAGACAATTTGAAGATGGTTTGGCTAAGAAAGGAATTTGCAACTTTCAAGATTTGTTCACTGAAAGAAATTTGTTGATTGTTTCTTTATTGCTCAACAAAATAAAATCATACTCAAAGAATTTGTCTAACGACAAATACGAATTGTTGAGAATGATTTTCAGCAACACCGTTAAGGATACAAACATCATGGCTTTCACCAATGCAACTTGGCAAGGAGGAAAACCAACAACATGGAGCAAACATGCTTATTGGATTCCTTCACAGTTTTGTGAAGTGTCAATACTTCCGTCATTTGAAAAAAGTATACAGCGAATAATTTCTTCTTTGAACTTCAACAACACACAGAAATATGAAGTTGCTACCGCAACTTCATTTTCTGATTTGACAGAGAAGAATTTTTTGCTTTACAACAAGCCAGTTGCGTTCACTGACATTCCAGAAAATTCAGTTGATGCAATTATTACCGACCCTCCTTACGGAAGCAATGTTCAATATTTGGAACTTTCACATTTTTGGTTTGTGTGGAATAAAGACCTTTATGATACAGCCCCGAACTTTGAATTAGAAGCAGTATCAAATCGCAAGAAAGGTTTTACGGGAGCGAAGACGATGTATGATTATGAGAATAATCTCTACAATGTTTTCTCAAGATCATTTCAAGTTTTGAAACCAAACCGCTACATGGTTTTAACTTTCAACAACAAAGATGTAAGCGCATGGTTAGGTTTGTTGTTTTCAATTTTCAAATCAGGTTTCACCTTATCTGAAAACGGTTTGTTCTTTCAAGACGGAGTAAAAAATTACAAGCAGACAGCACACACGAAAGCAGACGGCTCGCCTTATGGAGATTTTATTTACTCTTTCAAGAAAGGAGAACCAACACATGAAATAAAAATTTATCATTCGGAAAATGAGTTCTCAAATGACCTTGATAATATTTTCAAACACTATCTTGCAGACGAGGACAGAGATAAAAACGAATTGATTATGGATATGTTTTTAACTGCAATTCCTTTGATTGAAAGTTTTGCAAAAACATTTTTAAAGAATCACAAGCACAACCTTTACATGAAATTCAAAAAAGATTATTTTAATCAACTCTATAAAAATGCCGAGGATTAGCGAAGAAAAACTAATTAAAGACAATGCTAAGTTTGAAAAACTTTTCCCTGACTATGTAAGAGTGATTGATGAATTGCAAAGCAAGTTTAAAGTTACAGACGGGAGTGCATTCACTGAATTAGTAAATTTCAAAAACAACAAGAAGATACCAAAGCACAATTGGTATGAATACAAACAGGGCTACGCAGAAGATTTGGTAAAACAAATTATTGAAGCGGAACAGCCCGACAAAAAGCATTTCATCTTAGACCCATTTTGCGGAGTAGGAACTTCAAATGTTGTTGCACAGTCATTAGGTTACAAGAGCATTGGGTTTGACATCAATCCAGTTGCGTACTTGGCAGCATCTGTAAAGACACACTTTTACACAGAGGAAGAAGTAAAAGAAATTCAAAAACTGATTAAGAATTTTAAACCCTCAAAATTTTCAGCGTTGAAAGAAGTTCCAAAAGTTATCGGCTCATCTTTTCAAAACGGTTCACTTGAAAAACTTTATCAGATAAAATATTTTTGGGAAAATATCAGCGACAATATTTCTATTCAACAATTTTTCCAGTTAGCATTTCTATCCATCATTGAGGACTGTTCCATTCGGACAAAAGACGGCAACGGAATAAAATTGAATCTGAAAAAGAAAAAAATTGAAAATATTTTTCAATACTTTTTATCAAAGTGTAATTCAATGGTTGCAGACATTGAAGTTTCAAACTTCAAAGAGGAAACAAAATTTATCAATGGTTCAATCACACTTGAAAAATATTTCAAGCAAATTGAAAATAAGAAAGTCGGGATGTGTGTTTTCTCCCCACCTTATGCAAACTGTTTTGATTATTGTGAAGTGTATAAACTTGAATTTTGGTTAGGAGGATTTGTAAAAACTTACAAGGACTTTGCACAGTATCGTTCAATTGCAATGCGTTCACATGTGAACTCGCAGTTTGACCACAACATTAAAAACTATCAGAAGGAAGTTGATTTGATTGCAGAAATTATTTCAGCATTCAATATTTGGAATAAAAACATTCCCGACATGCTTAGAGGATATTTTGACGACACATACGAGCTCTTGAAAAATATCAAATCAGTTTTAGTGAAGGATGCAAAATGTTTTATTGTCGTAGCTAATTCAGGTTACAAAGGAATTCTTGTTCCGACTGATTTACTTATTGCCGAGATTGCAACAAGTTTAGGTTTTAAAGTGAATCAAATTTTTTACGCAAGAAAAATCCGTTCATCTTCACAACAGATGAAAGAATTACATTTGGAGTATGAAAACCTAATGAGAGAATCAATTATTGAAATTCAGAACTAAAAGCAATATGAAATTTAGCAACATCTTTCAGAAAAAATATTTTTCATGGAAAGAACTTGAAAAAGTTATTGAATCACTTCCAACGACAAAGCAAAGAGGAGATGCTTTTGAAGAATTTGTTTTCGCTTATCTGAATATCAAGAAACAACTTTATCAAGTGAAGGAAGTTTACATGTCAACTGACATTCCTACAAAGTATCTTACGAAATATAAAATTGAAAAAAAGGACAGCGGAATTGATGGTTTGATAATTCGTGATGACGATTCAGCCGCAGCTTATCAGGTAAAATTTAGAACGGGCAGAGCAAAACCTTCTTATGGTGACTTATCAAAGTTTTGGGTTGAGGCAAAGAATACGGACTACAACTACACGATTGCAAATTGCTATTCAATAACTGACCTCTCTTTAAAAATTGCAAAGCACTTGCAAATCTTAGTTGACGAATTTGATTTGCTTGATGCAAATTTCTTTGAGGAGTTTTTTGCTTTCGCAAACAACAAAACTTTAAAGGAGAAAAAGAAACATACTCCACACGATTTTCAAAAGGAAATTATCAAGGATGTTGTTTCAGGTTTCAAGAAAGACGACAGAGGGAAATTAATTGCAGCATGTGGCACAGGAAAAACTTTGACTGCACTTTGGATAACGGAGATGATGAATAACAACACTGTTTTATTTTTAGCACCAAGTTTAGCATTGATAAAACAAACTCTTGAAGCGTGGGCTGACCAGGCAAAATTTCCTTTCAGTTATTTATGTGTATGTAGTGACAAAACAGTTTCAAGCGATTTGGACGATGGAGATATTTCAACTTCTGAACTGAATATTCCAGTTACAACAACTCCATCCGAGATTGTGGATTTTATTAAGACGAAAACAAATTCTAAGAAATATGTTTTCTCAACTTATCAATCACTCGAGGTTGTAGCCGAAGCAATGAGTTACACAAACAACTTCACTTTTGACTTGATAATTTTTGATGAAGCACACAGAACAGCAGGAGCAAAAGAAACTCAGCTTTTCGGTTTCGCTTTGACAAATCAAAGTATCAGTTCAAAGAAAAGATTGTTCATGACTGCAACAGAGCGATTGATAAAACCACGATTAAAGAAAGCAGCGAAGGAAGCAGGAAAAGTTATTTTCTCAATGGACGATGAAATCGTTTACGGAAAAACATTTCATAAATACAATTTTGGTGATGCAATTTCAGATGAAGTGATTTCGGATTATGAAATTGTTGTTGCAGGAATTCAACAATCGGATTATTACAAATGGATTAAGGAAAACAAAGACCTTGAAGCTTTGGTAAATTCAAATGCTGAATATTCCACAGCCCAGATTTTATTTTCTCAATTGATTCTTGCTAAAGCAATAAAAGAATATCCTATTCAGAAAATTATTTCATTTCACTCATCAGTAAAGAACGCAAAACTTTTCGCAGGCGAAATAGCAAACACTATTCCGTTGAGAAATGTTATCAAACAATTCAACAAGAATATTACTGACGAAAACCTTTTTATTTCTCATGTGAACGGTTCAATGCCGACTGGTGACAGAAAAGAGATACTTGATATTTTTAAAGACACAGAGTTTGCTTTGGTTTCAAATGCAAGATGTTTGACGGAAGGAGTAGATGTTCCAATTATTGACAGCGTTTATTTCGTTGACAATAAAAGTTCACTGATTGACATTGTGCAAGCGTGTGGTCGAGCATTACGCAAACCCGATGCGACTAAACACAAGACAGCTTTCTTTTTGATTCCAATTTTAATTCCTGACAACATCAAAGGAAGTGAAGTTGTAAATCTTGATGCATTTGAAACAGTGTTCAATGTGATTCAATCTTTGCGTGACCAAGACAACCGACTTGCTGAATGGATAAATGAATTGAACAGAAACGCAGTGAAAGGAAAATTTCCAAAGTATGGAAAAGGCAAATGGAAACCAGTTACACTTTCATTGCCTCAATCAATTGACCTTACTTCTTTTGAAGAACATCTCTATTTGAAAATTGCCGATGTAAATAAAAATCCATCATCAGAAAATTTTAAGGTTGCGAAAGTTTATGGTAAGAAAGAAAGGAAAAGCAGTCAGAAAAGAATATTCAAAACATTGGGTGATTATTCGGTAGAAAGTTATTACAGTAATTTGGTTAAGCCGACAATCAAGGCATACAAAGGAAAAACAAATACACTTGACATTTCAAAAATCAAAGTAAATAACAACAATGTAAGCCACACGAAACGATTGGGACTTATTATAAACGACAAAAAGAATTATTCAATCACTCCGTTGGGTGAGAAATACAAGAAGGGAGAAATAAAAGACACAGACCTTTTCAAAAGACAAATGCTCCGATATTTTTCTTCACTTGAAGATGGAAACGCTGAAAGAATTTTGTTCCCTTACAGAGCTTGTATCAAAGTTCTTTTGGAAGTCGGCAGCATAAGTATTCATGAGTTTGCATTTGCAATTTATTCAATGGACGACAGCACACCTGAATCAATTGAAAGAGCAATTGCAGACATAAAATATTTAAGAGAGAATTACAAGAATCTTTACTTGATAAGCGAAGCGAACAGAAAATCTATTTTGAAAGAACTCAATGACTATTTCGGAACGAATTATAACGCAACGGAAATTTGGACACAGCGAACAACCATTTACAACCAGTTTGTTTATTTCAGAAATCACCTTGCTTTGTTCACAGAGTTTATCAAAATTGATAGCGAAGGAAAAATTGTTTTGGTTGAAAAAAACGCTGCTAAAGCAAGACACCTGCTTTCACTTGACAACAGATTAGAGTTTGAAAACAATCATCAAACATTGCTTTCAAAATACATTCAACCATTTTTAAGTTTCGTAATTTTTACAATCTAATGTGACAGCCCTCACACACTTGCAAGCACATTTGCAATTCGCACCAGCCGACACGCAAACCAAAAATTGCAAAAGAGCTTGCAAGTTTCCCGCCCAAGAAAAATTATTTTTTAAAACCCCTTCCCTTCAAAAAAATTTTAAACGCGACCTCACAACCCACGACAGGACAGAGAGACAACCTGCCAACGACTGCAAAAATATTCGGTGGACACTGACACGAAAGACAAGAACGGCAGGGCATAACACGGGCTTTGCGTTAGTGGGCGGACAGTGCGAGTATAAACATTTGAGCAATTAATAAACTTTAGTGCGGGTAGACAGTTGAGTGTTCCAAAAGCCCACCAACGCAAAGCCCGAGAACGTTAGGGGCAAGTTTAAAAGACGACATAGCGAACACTCCCCGCTCGCTCGGATTTAGTAAAGCGTAATCCGAATGTTCTTAAATATTCTTCTATACTACTGATGAACCACCCTCGGTTCATCTTTATTTGATTTTTTTGGCACAAAAACTTCCGCCTCGCAATGACGGGCTAAATCTTAATTTGAGGTACTACGAGTAATATCCGGCTAATCTGTACATGAAAAAATCCTTCTCCCTCACTCCATAATAAGATTTAATCCAAAAAATATTTTTTTCTGGTTTTACTGAAAAATATTATGTGCTTTCTTTCCTCAGAAAAGTTGCATTTATGACTTGGAGTCAACAATCTTCAAACAGAGAGAAAAAGAATTACCTTTGGGAAAATTTTAATGACAGAAAATGAAATTGCCTAAATACCAACTCAAAGCCGAAAAATCTTTAATGGTTTTTGAGTTTATTAGTGAAGGACCAAAAGGACAAATCCCGAAACTTGTGAAATACAGTGAAACCAACTTAAAAGGACTTTTCAACCTTGCATTTGGCGACAAAGACCAAAACACAGGCGAAATCAACGACATAGTAATTTCAAATAACAATGACAGTGAAAAGTTCTGGCGACAGTTGTTGCAACGTTAAACGCATTTACCGACAAACACCCATCCGCCTATGTTTTGGCAACGGGCAGCACAAAATCCCGGACACGACTTTACCGTATTGGAATTTCAAAATACCTTAACGAAATAGAAAAGGACTACAACATATACGGACTTCGTAATGAAGAATGGGAACATTTCATAAAGGACATTGAATATGAGGCGTTCCTTGCCAAAAGAAAAAAAAGTATAAAATTTGCACTATGAACATAAGACAATTAAATAAAAGCAAAGTTCCAATTGTTCGGATTGACAACTCACTTGAAAAGTTCAAGAACATTCCACTTTTTCAGGACAAAGTTGACAAAGCGAATGAAATTCTACGAAGAGTAGGACTTCCAAAACTTCGGACAATCAAAAAACACCACCGCTAACACGAGGTCTTGTGTCAGTGCGGGGATTGGTAGAATAAAAGTAATTGCATATTTTCTTCTATAAATCTTTTTGATTTTTATCCCGTTTATTTGGTTATCTGCCTATGCCCTGCAGACAGGCGTGAAAATAGAAAATGGTATAGAAAAAAGAAATAAGTAATTAGAAAATAGAAAAATTCAGTTCTTGAAATGT
>JAZDJJ010000004.1:0-10475 GCA_043804035.1 Bacteroidota bacterium | reverse complement strand
TTCCAAAAATTGATTTCGTCATTGCGACTGCGAGGCACGAAGCAGGAAGCAATCTCTATTTCTACATGAAAAAACAGATTGCTTCAGTCGTTCCTCCTTCGCAATGACGTTTATTTGTATTTTTAGAACTGCCCTAAAGAACAACAAAGTGAATGGGCTTTAACAGAACCATTTGTGTCGCAATAGATAAATTTGCTGAATTAAGCCGTTGATAATCATTTTATCTATGTAGGCAAG
Organism: Bacteroidota bacterium; assembly: GCA_043804035.1. Lineage (GTDB taxonomy): Bacteria > Bacteroidota > Bacteroidia > Palsa-948 > Palsa-948 > JAZDJJ01. The sequence goes on along the minus strand of JAZDJJ010000004.1, from coordinate 10,238 downwards.
GTCGCTACCAACTTACGTAAGTTCTATCATAAATGAAAACTAAATCATCCCATAAACCCATATTGATTTTAATTCAATCAACCGATTCTCCAATTCATGAACATTTAGAAAAAGGAATTTGGACAAGACAGGAGTTTACATTATCTCAATATGCAAAAGCATGTGATGTTTATTATTACACATGTGATTCTAAAAACTTTCAGAACATCATGCCTGATGGAGTTATTCACAAAACAGGAAAAATTACTTCTGGGATATTTGGATTAAGGCATTTTTTATATTATATCTTTTTACTATTAAGTTCTGATAAGTGGAGAAAATGGGAAAATGCAATAGTTAGAGTAATAGGAGTAAATGTCCCTGTTATTCCTATGTTAAAGAAAATTTCCAAAAAATATTTTATTATCAGTTATCAGTTTGACTGGGCTTATGGAATGAAAAAGGACTACCGTGGAATTAAGCCGATGGTTTCTGGTGCTGTTCAACGATGGGTAATAAATTCTGCCGACCATCTTATTTGTACTACACAATGGCTTGCCAATATTGCCAAAGAACGATATCATAAAAATAAAATCACAATAATTCCAAATTATGTCAACACGGAAATTTTTAAGCCAACATTTCCAAAAAAGAAACAGATTGTTTTTGCAGGACGTTTGCACTGGTCAAAAGGAATTGATGTTTTGATAAATGCTTTCGGTGAATTTTCTAAAACATATCCCGATTACAAACTTACTATCATAGGTATTGGAGAAGAAGAAAAAAAGTTAAAAAAAATGTCTGATGGAAAGCCGATTGTATTTACTGGCGCTATTGCAAATACTGAAGTTGCTTGTATTCTTAATGAATCCGAAATATTTGTCTTGCCGACTATCAACATGGAGGGTCATCCTAAAGTACTTGTAGAAGCAATGGCATCCGGATGTAAATGTATTACATCAAATGTGCCCGGAAATAATCATGTTTTGATTGAAAGCAATTCAAAGGACTTGCTTTTCACCACAAAAGATGCAGATGATCTTTACCACAAATTAATCTACGCTACTCAAATCAAAACAGATAATCAATATCATTACGCCATAGAAAATTATTCTGCTAATATATGTTTTAACAAAGAAATTGATATCCTTACACGAAGAAGATGAAATTTTTTGTAACTTGGCTGTATGAATTTTCGTTATAGAGACATACTTATTTCCATCCTGTCAATGAAAAAGAATTTATTTATTTTATTTTCCATTGTTTACACTTTCTCCTTTGCTCAGCAAATCATTCGCGATACATCTATTTCAATAAAAACGCAAAATTTCATGTCTTCGTTTTCTATGAACGGCTATTTAGATGGAGAGAATACACTAACAAGAAATCCATACACAAAAGTTTTTGAGCCAATGATGTATGTAAAGATGACTAATACTGGAACGAAAAAAATAATTCATCCGCGATTAGTGTTTAATAACAAGAGCAGATGGTTCACCATAGACCTTATGCGAGCGGAATGTTTTGATGATGCTGTTACAGAAAAGGACAAATCGCTTTCGGTATGGAAATTTTTCCGTGATAACAGAGTGCATGATAGTGGTCCTGAATTAACAGACAATATTAATGACCCAATGAAATTACTGGGGGTTTATGGCTATGGATTATGCTACAACACAAACTACTCTATGTGTTTTTTATCCCGACCATATCTTGCATCTCGCTACAAATGGTACAGTCCGCAAGGTCTTCATGGTGCTTCTGAAATGAACTTTGGAACAAGATATGTATTTCTTGACAGTGATATAGAGACATTCTATCTAAAAAATGATAATGTTACTCTTGCCGGTTCTCAAGAGATATTTTCAGACAGGCATTTAGTTCGGAGGACACATCATTATGGAAAACAATACAATTTTCTTCCTGATATAAATAACTATATTGCCAATCTCTTTTATAAATATGATCAATCTTATTTTTTTGGATATATTGCTGAATCAAAATTCCATAGCATTGATTTTAATCTGCGTCCGGGAGAATCTTTAATTTATGATTGGACTTTGCCTATTCAGGAACATACCGATAATCTATTGCCTGCTCCCAATAATTTTCTTATCCGAAAGAATAATCCTAATTCATTGACGGAGAATGAACCTGAATTTTTTAGGAATATGCTTCTTCGGAATACAGAAAAGAATAATATGCTTCTCCTCCGAAACACAAAAGATGTTGTAATTGCTAATGGAATGTTTGATTTCAAAATGAATTTTGTAACGACCTCCTTGTCAGAAATTTTTGACTATCATTTTAATATAGCAGTCCGTGATTCAGGCAACAATGGACCTAATCTTCATTTAGAAAACATCACTCAACCCGGAGAAGCGATTATAAAAGTTACTTCACCCTTTGTTATAGTTGATGGATATGTAAAAGGACATTATGTTCGTTCATCTTCTTCTGATTCAATAAAAATTTTCTGGTCACACGATTCTATTTCGTGGATAAAGGCAGGCGATGTTTTGGATACAGGAAATGTGGAAGATTCTATTGCTCTTGCTTCATTTATCAACAGTTCTACTTCTGCTTTATATAAATATTATATCAGGTTTTTGCTGTCATCGTCTGACTCCGCCAAATCCTGCGGCATTGATTCACTTGAGATTCACACTCAATTTCAGGCAAGCAAATTCTTTCTGCCTGCATTAGTGCTGGGAACAAATACCATTGAATATTCTGATGCAAATACCGATAGCACTAACATAGTTCTTGAAATAAAATGGAAAGAGACAACAGAAAATATACCTCCCGATAAAATAATGATTCCTGTTTTTCCTCAAGATAGTTCCATTGTGAATAATTTAAAATTTACTTTTATCTGGACTATTCCTACTGACAATGATGGTGATGATATAGTAAATTATGAATTTCAATTGAGTGATCGGGCAGATATGAAATTTCCTTTGTCTTCTACTTTTGAAGTGTATGTTAGTAACACCGATAACAATACGGTAAGCCCAACTTTCACCATTCCGAAATACGGACTTTTAAATGATAGCACAACATATTATTGGCGAGTTCGTGCAAAAGACAGCCGCGGAGCATGGGGACAATGGAGCAACGTATGGTCGTTTATTCCGAAAGGAGTTATGCCTCCTGTAAATGCTACAATTGCCATAACAAATGATAGCATATATATCACATGGCAACAAAACAATGGTGAGCAACCTGCCTACTATGAAATTCATGCAAGCAACGAGTGGATGGGATTCTCTCCTGATAGTTTAACCTATATGGATACTACTTCTCAAACAAATATTATCTTTCCTGTTGATGAAACAAATAAATTATTTTATAGAATAATTGCTGTGGCAAGTAATGGAGAGAAGAGTGGCTCATCTGAACTTTTAGAATTGCCATATCCACTGTTGCTTACAAAAATTGATACGGTAAAACCGAATACTACTTATTCCATTAATATCAAACCAACTGCTTTTTATTATTCCAGAGTTACTCCTGTCACTTACACAATAGCCACGCGTCAGGACAGTGTTTCAACAACGGTTTTGTCAATGCCACAATGGATTTCTTTGCTTCACAATGATACTTTATCCAGCTTTGTAGATTCGTCAGTTGCTTTTCAAATCACCGTAGATTCGTTAATGAGAAAAGTATCTTTAAAATATAATTCTGCTGTAACCAACGCCACAAATATTCTGACACGTCAATTATCTTCTACTTACATAAATTCTTTACCTGCTATCAGTGATATTACAAGTACAGTAGTTGCAGGAATATCCTATCGTGATACAATTTTCATTTCTGATAAAGATATTCCATACAACGACTCACTTATCATTGTGGTTAAGAATCATCCTGTATGGATGAATATAAGTAATTATCAAAATAATATTATCCTTTCCGGAACTCCGGAATTTGCGGATATAGGAGATACAGTAATTATTGTTTCGGTTACAGACCGAACGAATAGTACACAAATAAAAAACTATGTTATAAATATACTTCCGTTGGTCGTATCATTCATTTATAACGGAAGCGAATGTTCATCTCTTGTTTCATTAACCGATTCTTCTGTCGCGATGCCCGGTGATAGTATCATTTTATGGGATTGGAATTTTGGCGATGGAGACACCAGCACTTTGCAAAATCCAAATCATCATTCCGATTCAACGGCTATCTACATTGTAACTCTCAATGCTAATTCTTCTTCCGGTTGTAGCGGAACTTTTACCGATACAATAACCATTTTGATTTCTACTGTGATAGTACCTTTATTGGATGTTAATAATAAAATAACCATTTTCCCTAATCCGACTAACAGTTCATTCACTATTCTTTTAAAATCAGAAATGACTCATGGCGTTTTGCAAATGTATAATTCCATCGGGCAAATTATTTATTCAGAACAGTTGATAACGTCAAATGAAATGGAAAAAGAAATTGATGCGGAACAATTATCTCAAGGAATTTATTATATTTTTATTCACACTCCCGAAAAGCAATGGAAAGCAAGGATTCAAAAAATCAAATGATAACTGTATTTGTAATTGGACCACGAGGGTTTCCCAATGTGCAAGGCGGTATTGAACGGTTTTCTGAAGGATTTTATCCTCTGCTCGTAAAAAAAGGATACGTGGTTGTTTGTTTTGTATTATCAAAATATTCGTTTCGTAAAGAATGGATGGGTGTAAAGTTTATTCGTGTGCCTTCTATTGGTTCAAAATTTTTCGAAAAACCACTTTACAATTTCTTTGCAACTTTATATTGTATTGCCAAAAGACCAGATATTGTCCATGTACATAGTGTAGCATCGGGTATGTTTATTTTTTTACTAAAGTTGTTTCGTCTGAAAATTGTGGCAAGATATAATTCTATGGATTACTTACATAACAAATGGAATTTTATCGGCAAAGCGATTTTGAAAAATTCAGAACGGCAGTTTTTTTTAGCGGACTACATTATCACCAACAATAAAAGTTTTTTATTTCACTTTAAAGAAAAAGGAAGAAAAAATAATCTTTCCTATATCCCCAACGGAGTGGAGATTTTTGATAAAGAAAAATATATTCAGAACTTTAATAGCACTATCTCAAATGGATTGGAAAGAAAAAAATATATTTTATATGTCGGTAGAATAACTCCGGAAAAAAATATTGCATCTCTCATAGAAGCATTTTTGCAAATTGAAGATAAAAAACTAAAACTCGTTATTGCCGGAGATGCTGCTCACAACGATAATTATTTCTCTTTGCTGAAAAGAAAATATTCTGACGAAAGAATTCTGTTTATCGGGAAAGTGGAACGAGAAAATCTAAATTCTTTCTATGCCAACTGTGGTTTGTTTGTAATACCATCATTTACGGAAGGCACGCCTAATGTATTATTAGAAGCGATGAGTTTCAATTGTCCGATTCTTGCCAGCAGAATTCCTGCACATCTTGAATTTAGGTTTGATAACGATTCTTATTTTTTTCCGAATGATATAGAAGAACTAAAACAAAAGATGATTCAAAAATTATCATTTGCAGAAAATCCTAATTATACATCTTCCTTGTCTGCACATCAATGGCCGCAAATCGTTGAGAGGATACATAATATTCATGAAAAATTATTAACTCCACGATGAAATGATAAATACATTCCGTCAATATAAAAACACTATTTTTTTGGTATGCCTTACTGCAAGCATTGTTACACTTCCATTTTCAATACGTGCAAATAGCATCTTCATTATTTTATTAGTGATATGTTGGCTTTTGAAAGACAGCATGAAAGAAAAGATTAGTTATATCCGTAATCCTCTGTTTATTCTTTTCATCAGTTTATACATTGTTCATTTGATAGGAATGTTTTATACATTCAACATTCAACAAGGATTTTTTGAATTAGAAAAAAAATTATCGTTACTCATTTTCCCTCTGATTTTAGGTACAACCGCCAAAATAAAATATGAAGATGTGCAAAAGATATTGTATTATTTTGTCGCATCCTGTATTATTGTTTCTGTTTTTTGTCTTTTATATGCTGGTTACCGTACCATTTCTTCCGGCAGTTTTTATTCCTTCAACTCACAGACGCAATATACTACCTATTATTTTTTTTACGATGGCTTATCTGATGTATTTATCCATCCGGTATATTTTTCGGCATATATAGTTTTTTCGTTTTTTATTGTTTTGAAAAACATTATTGCTAATTGGATGCAGAATCCGGCAACAAGAAATGTTTTTAAAAGTATTTTACTTTGCTACTTAATTACATTTTTATTATTGCTGTCTTCCAGAATTATGATAATTACTTTCTTTGCATTGATATTATCATATATACTATATCTATTTTTCAAACAGAAAAAAAAATGGCTCGGCATATCAATAAGTATGCTTGTAGCATTGGTCTTGATTAGCAGTGTGATTTTCATTCCTTATGTTCGTGAGCGGATTTCGGAACTCTATACTTCATCTTATGTTTTTAAAAACAATCCCGAAACAAATATCAATCTCTCCGGCAAAATGGATGCTGTTGAAATGCGTATGGCAAATTGGTATTTTACGATTCAGGCAGGTAAAAACACATGGTTATTTGGCACAGGAACAGGAGACGATGAAGATGTACTGATGAGCACATATCAAAAAAATAATTTTATGGAGGGCTATGTACCTAAATTCAATTCTCATAGTCAGTTTTTTCAAACATGGCTTGGACTTGGTGTTGTTGGATTATTGATTTTACTGCTGAATCTGTTTATTCCTTTGTACATTTCATGGAAAACAAAAAATTATTATTACATGATTTTTATTTTAGTAATATCTCTTTTTTGTTTCACCGAATCCATATTTTGCCGACAATGGGGAGTGGTGTTTTATGCTTTTTTAAACTCTCTTTTTGCTTTTCATACTTTAAAACGCAGATGTCGGTTAAATCTTAATTTGAGGTGCTACGAATAATATTTGGCTAATATGTACATAAAAAAATCCTTATCCCTCACTCCATAATTGGCAGTGATGAATTGTCTTGTTTTTTAATTGCCCCTCTGCTTTAGCTGACGGAAAACAAATTACAAAAATAATTATCGGGCTTTAACCCGAAATAGTACTTGCAAACTTTGACTAACCATTTTGGAAAGCCCTTTCTGTTGATAATATTCTTTCGTCCGTTGCCTGAAGGTAACGGCAATTGAGTACAATGCAATTTTTTCACTACAAAATAAAAAAAGGGCGAAACTATTCGCCCTTTTTCCTTTGAAAATTATTGATGAGTTATTGTCATGCTGAATTTATTTCAGCACCACTCAAGAAATTATTCTTTCACAAACTTCTTCACCGCAATTCCTTTTTCTGTTTTCATTTTTATGAAATACATCCCGTTTGGTAATGCTGAAATATCAATGCTTGTTTTATTGCCGTTTGTTGCAAGAGTTTTTATTAACTGCCCTTGTATGCTTGAAATTTCCATTACTGCTTGTTGCGGGCTTTCTATAGTGAGGTTATCGGTTGCGGGATTGGGATAAATGATAAAATTGTTTTTTTCTTTATTAAATTCTGAAATGCCTATACCGCTTGTGGTTTCCAGAATAGTTCCATCAGATCCTACAGCATAACCCATATCGTCATCGATAAAATAAACTGAATGTAAATCATCCGTTGTTCCGCTTTCTTGTTCTTCCCAATTGCTCCCACCATCACTTGTTTCCAGAATGGTTCCATTCTCGCCTACAGCATAACCAGTATCGTCATCGGTAAAATAAACTGAATATAAATCATCCGTTGTTCCGCTTGTTTGTTCTGTCCATTGAGCTTTTGCGCTCATTTGCAGTCCTATAACTGCTGATAAAATAATACCTTAATCCGTGAAATGAAAATAATAATATTCACAAAAGATGTAACAATTTTCTTTTATAAAATCCCTCAATGGTGTCCTAAACGTTTTATTATCATGCAATTTTTTTCAATAAAGAATGTTTTTTTATTTTTTTAAAATAGAATCCCCTGCCGAATATTTTGAGGAGGAGATTCAGTTGCTTCTTTAAATGGGCTATCTATCCATTGCTGCAAGTCTATTTTCACAAAAAGATTAAGACGGATAAAAGCTACAAGATTTGAAAGATGCCAATTGAATGTTGCCATTGCTTTTAGTGCTTTCAGGATGAGTATTGTTATCAGAGCGGTCCAAATTTGTATCATCACTGCATTTTCTGTTGTACCGATAAACGATTTAATGTGAAGCAGTTGTTTTATTTCTCTGAAAAATATTTCAATCTGCCACCGACTTTTGTAAAGTTCTCCTATGGTATTTGCCGTCCATCTAATTTGATTAGTAATAAGTTCAATTACTTGTTTGTTTATATCATCCCAAATCTCTACTCTTCGTAGTTGTTTAGGATACTTTTTTTAGATAAAACATTTTTCAATTCAATGATTTCATCTTTAAGAATGTGTTGATGTTTGTCAGGCAATTTGTTTCTTTTAATCACGGTGTATTGAATGTTTTCTTTGTGTCTGATTACAAAATAAACTCTCTTGCTGTCCCAAATGTTCAAAAGTGAAAAATCATTGTAAAAGCGGTCAGCTACAATAACGCTTCCTTGTACTAATAGAATGTCATACGCTCCTTTATTGTCAGCTGTTTTTCCATCTGTGACGTTCATATAAACGGGCAAATTGCCATCATAATCAAGTAAGGTGTGCATCTTTACTGCTCCTTTGGCAGTTTTATTTTGCCCAATCAAAAAGTGAAAGGCACAAACTAATGATGGTTGAATCTAAAAGAAATATTTTAGACTTTATTTTGAATGGGATTGGCGGACAATTCTATCTGTTTTTTTATTTTCTCAATCTCCGTTTGTAGATTCTTCACCTCGTTTTTTAGATTTGTATTTTCTTGATTAAGTTCCTGCACTGCTTTTACTAACGGAACAGTGAATTCAGCATAGCGCAAGCCGTATAATGTGCTTGAGTATGTGGACTTGTATCCTTCGCTGAAAAGAACTGCGATAGTTAAAGCAATTTAACCAATGTAGCAACAATAGCGGCCTGCGCGACTAACATTGCAGCAACCCATTTGATAATGTCTGCTTTTGTTTCGTTAATGCGAATATCAAGATATTGCTTTAATGTAATTTCCAGTTCTTTCAAATCCTGTTTTGTTGAAAGACGTTCTTCAATAATTTCAGCGAATGTCTCTGCTTGCGCTTCTGCCTGTTGAGCAGGAACTCCTACAGCTATTAACTTTTTGGCGTAAGCCAATGTATCAAATGTTATTGCGTGTCCCATAATAAAAAGATTTTATGTAGTTAAAAATGTGGAACAAATATACTCATTTTTTAATTTCAATATTCAATAGCCGATTTATCTTTTCTATTTCCAATTGCAGTTTGTCGTTTGTTGTTTGTAATTTTTTGTTCTCCAACTTTAAACTCTCTATTTGCTTTTGTTGTTCCTGCACTGCTTTTACCAACGGCACAGTAAATTCAGCATAGCGCAAGCCGTATATGCTTGAGTATGTGGACTTGTATCCTTCGCTGAAAAGAACTGCGATAGTTAAAGCAATTTAACCAATGTAGCAACAATAGCGGCCTGCGCGACTAACATTGCAGCAACCCATTTGATAATGTCCGATTTAATTTCTTGCATATCCCGTTTCAATGCCAACTCCAGTTCTTTCAAATCCTGTTTTGTTGAAAGACGTTCTTCAATAATTTCAGCGAATGTCTCTGCTTGCACTTCTGCCTGTTGAGCAGGAACTCCTACAGCTATTAACTTTTTGGCGTAAGATAATGTATCAAATATTATTGCGTGTCCCATAATAAAAAAATTTTATGTAGTTAAAAATGTGGAACAAATATACTCATTTTTTAATTTCAATATTCAATAGCCGATTTATCTTTTCTATTTCTGTTTGATGTTTGAAGTTTGATGTTTTCAGATTTTCAATTTCCAACTTTAAACCTGAAACCGCAAACAGTCCCTTTATCGCTTTTAAACTAAACCTTGCTCGCTTGTATATGCCTTAACACATACAATTCTGGCATTTACCGATTGGCATTACGCCAACCGGTAATTTGTTTGCCTATGCTATCCATTAAACCCGATAGCTCGGCTTGCTTTTTAATGGATAATATTTTCATATCAGTGCATAGGCGTATTTCTAATTTAAGTAATTCAAAATTATCTAAAAATGTTTCTAAATGCTCTTTTTTGTTGGTTGATTTATTGGCTCTGTAAATGCTTTTTACCAGATGCAGG
>JAZDJJ010000003.1:0-3847 GCA_043804035.1 Bacteroidota bacterium | reverse complement strand
AATATTCTTACGATTGTATCCGACAAAAAAAATCCTGTTTCTGCAAACGGCAATACTGTGGATTATTACAAAGCAGATCTTGTAAGTTCAACCGACTACTATCCTTTTGGATCACCCCTGCCCACACGAACATTCAGCAGCCAAAAATATAGATTTGGGTTTAATGGAGTTGAGAAGGATGATGAAGTAAAAGGAAGTGGAAATTGGTACACATTCGGGGATTATGGCTATGACCCAAGAGTAGTTCAAAGACCATCCCCAGACCCACTTTGGAAAAAGTACCCAAGTCAAAGTCCCTATGCTGCATTTAATGGTAATCCGATTTTGTATAATGACCCAACAGGTGAAAGCGGTGAAGTATCAATAAACAAGGAGATCAAAACGATAACTGTTACATCAAATTTGGTTCTCTATGGTGGTTCTGCAAGCACAGAACTTGCAAAACAAACAGCAACCGACATACAAAATAAATGGAATGCAGCAAATGGAAAAGTAAATATAGGCGGTGTAGAATACAGTGTGAAATTTTCTATCGTTGGAGAATACAAGCCCGACCTTACTCCCGACCAAGTTGCAAAGAATACAGACATCAAACAGAATTTTATCAGAGTGGAAGAAACAGCAAGTGGTAATATCTCCTATATGGACGAATTAGGTGCTAATACTAGTTACTTCTTACTCTCAAATATAAAGGGAGAGGGAACTACCACAGAAGCACACGAATTTGGACACGGTTACGGTTTAGAACATAGTGCAGGTAACCAAATAGGAAAAGGACAACCCGATATTATGGCAGCAAGAGGAACATTAGTTGACCCAAAATATCAGTATGACCCGAAAGCAAAGGCAGGTGAAAAAGGAGGAACATTAAATCCAGAGACAAGAAAGGTAACGCAACAAGATATTACCGATTTAGGACTTGATAAATTGAAATTTGATAAGAGCGGAAAATCTAATCTCGGAAAATTGACAAATGCGTATCACAAAAAAGAAGAAGCTCCTAAAAAGTAACGAGAAATGAAAATGCTTATTTATCTACTTGTGTTTGGAATTATTAGCTGTTCTTCTTCAAAGAATGGAAATCATTGTGAGCATAGTAAAATTGTTGAGTTCAGAAGAACTGCAATTATGGATACGGTAACAGCGATTGTTGAGGGTAAAATTTTTTACTTAAATGACAATTCTTCTATAAACAAAGCAACAGTTGAATTAACTAATGAAAATTATAATTACAAAACAGTTAGTGATACGGCAGGAAAATTTGAATTTATGCACATTGCTGCGGGAACATATAAGGTTAGCACAAGTTATTCCGAACTCAAAGGAGATACAATACATTTAGGAACAGGCGACAAAACAGAATTAAAAATTGGTATTTGCAAACAGTAAGAAGATAAAGTAATGATACCAAGCCCCGAAGTTCAGGGCTTTTTTACTTCATTCCTGCTCTGCTTCGCAGAACAAAAAAAATGAGTGGCAAGTCCACACAAACGAATAAAAAAACCAAAAAGTTTTTTTTAAGAGAAACTAGTTTTACGAAAAGCATTACATTTGCAATGTCATTATGAGCATTTACAAAAGAGAAACCACAGGCGGTAAAGCAAGTTTTGCACAAACAGAAAAACATATTTACGGCAGTTCGCATCTCGGAACAGAAAATACAAAAACCGAAATGCTTGGCTCTCTCACAACAACACTTACAACAACATTTACACGTACTCTTGGCAATAAATTTTATGAGGGAGTAAATCATCTTGGAAATGTTCTTACAGTTGTATCCGACAAAAAAATTCCTATTTCTGCAAACAAAAATACTGTGGATTATTACAAAGCAGATCTTGTAAGTTCAACCGACTACTATCCTTTTGGATCACCACTGCCCACACGAACATTCAGCAGCGAAAAATATAGATTTGGATTTAACGGACAGGAAAAAGTGAATGAAATAAGTGGTAGCGGAAACCACAATACAGCAGAGTTCTGGGAGTATGATACAAGAACTGGACGAAGGTGGAATTTAGACCCTGTTAAAAAACCTTGGCAAAGTGATTATGCTTGTTTTAGTAATTCTCCAATATGGAAAGTTGACCCTGATGGAGATGATGATTTTTTCAATAGTGAGAGCAAGCTAATTAAGCAAACAAATACAGGCTCTAAAATTTATGTTCAAACTGCAAGTGGAAATGTTTCATACAGCCAGTTATCAATGAGTAATATGCACAACAGGCAAACATTAGCAAACATCACAGCATATTATGCAGGTCAAGTTGGGATAAGCGGCACAGTAGGAGTTTCTAATTATCCAAAGAATAGAAATAACAAAGCATTAGCTTTTACAAAAGGCAATGAGATATATGTAAATGCAAGAGCAGGCGGAGTTGGAGTAACTCCTTTATTTGACGATTACAACAATTTAAAGAGTGCATTAACACACGAGAAAGACCACAAAGACAAAGGGCAGGGCTTTAATGAAACTTCAAACTTTGAACACGCTGAAGTATATCTAAACCAAATAAAAGACCCAACATTTAGCAAAACCACAGCAGACTTCAAAAAAGGAATGGCAGGTTCAATTGCTTCTTACTTAAAAGATGCTGCCTATGATGAAATGAAAAATGGCGTTGGCGATTTTACTTCTCTTAATAATCTTGTGTCGGAATTTAATAAGCAAAGTAAAACAACGGGCTATACTTTTTCGTTGGTTCAAACTCAATCGGGGTATTCAAACCCAGAAGGCTACCAGTATGAAGTTTACGCATCACCAGTAAAATCAGAAAAGAAAAAATGAAGCAAATAATTAATATCATATTGCTATCGTTTTTTATTTTTTCTTGTAATAAGGGCAAAAACGATAACCACTTAATTGATGGCAAATGGAGGTGTGAAGAAATAAAAAATGGATGCGAAATAGCTTTTAAAAATGGATTGTATAACCTAACAAAATGGAATGATGATTTAGTTAATACTTCAAATGGTAAATACTTCCTTAATGAAAATAAAGAAAGATTAAATCTAACTTTAACTCTTGTTCCTGATTTGCAATACAGTGAAGGAGATACAATAATGTTACCGTGTGAAAATATTGATTTAGTAAGTATAACAGATAGTGTTTTAATCACTCAAAAACCTACTCAATGGGTTCACGGAATTGATGGAGGCAGGACAAAAAAAAATGTTACTACTCTCTATAAAAAAATAAAATAGTAAAAAATAAAAACCTTAACACATCAAAACGCCAGCTTTACAGTTGGCGTTTTTTTTTATTCCTGCTCTGCTTCGCAGAGAAAAAAAAGGGGCGAAAAAAATAGTGGCAAAGCCACACAATTTATATTTACACTTCTGTATTTTTATTTTTACCGTTTCTCCTAAAAAACTTTTTGGTTTTTTATTTATCTGTGTGTCAATTAAAAATTTATATTTGCAATGTCATTATGAGCATTTACAAAAGAGAAAATACTAATAGTAAAGCAAGTTTTTTGCAGACAGAAAAACATATTTACGGCAGTTCAAAAATAGGTATAGACAAAACTAAGGTAGAACTCATAGGAGCTCCACCGTTGACCACTACATTTACACGTACTCTTGGCAATAAATTTTATGAGGGAGTAAATCATCTCGGAAATATTCTTACAGTTGTATCCGACAAAAAAATCCTGTCTCTGCAAACAAAAATACTGTGGATTATTACAAAGCAGATCTTGTAAGTTCAACCGACTACTATCCTTTTGGAATGATTATGCCGGATAGAAGTTTCAATGCAGGAAAATATCGTTTTGGCTTCGGCGGAGGTGAAAAGGTGAATGAGATTTACGGTGAAGGGAACTATGTAGATTTAGGTGAACGAGGT
>JAZDJJ010000002.1:0-17905 GCA_043804035.1 Bacteroidota bacterium | reverse complement strand
AAACATTCATACAAAAAGAGGGCATTAAGGACTTCTCATTCAAGGGAAAAAGAAATAGCATAATTTGACCTCGCTGCTTCGTGGACAGAAATCGCCAGCCACCAACACGGGTCTTGTGTCAGTGCGGTTTCATTGCCAATTGACAGGTATGTGCGTACATAAAAACTTTTTTTATCGGGGGACAGTGACGAGCATTTAATCCGCCACTTCTTTAAGCCCCCCCAACCGTTAGCACCCCATTGCAATGAATGTCTTGTCCTGTTAATATTACACAATCGCACTTCCAACTTACACAGTCGCACTTCCAACTTACACAATCGCATTTTCAACTTACCTTATCGCACTTTTTCTAAAAATCCTTTTTGATTTTTATCCCGTTCTCGTATTGATCTTTGCCGAAATTTGCCGAAGTATAGAAGAAAATAATGTCTTCATTTTTTTATTTAGTGTTATTAGTATTTTTAAAAAAACTATTTTTTATGCCGGTTATCAAAAAATCTTTGGAAAGTAAATGCATTATTATCATTCAGGCAAGAATGGGTTCCATTCGGTTTCCCGGAAAAAGTTTTTTTCCCTTCAAAAGAAAACCTGCCCTGAAACATATACTCAATTCGGTATTACAGACGGCAAAACGAGAAAATATTTTTGTGGCTACTTCTGAACGAAAAGAGAATCTGCCAATTGTTCAACTATGTGCAAATCTTAAAATAAATGTTTTTCAGGGCGATGAGAACAATGTCGCCTCTCGTTTTTTTTATATTGCCAAACAAACAAAAGCCAACTTTTTTATCCGCATAAATGGAGATAGTCCTTTGTTTGATTATCGGGGAATTGAACAGGGAATTAAAATATTAAAACAAAAAAAATATAATGTTGATTTAATTACTACGATGAACGGAGGTTATCCATCAGGAATGAATATGGAAATTATGAATATCAAAACTTTTAATGAGTTTTATCCAAAGTTCAAAGAGCAAGGAGATTTTGAACATGTAACAAAATATTTTAAAGATAAATCCTATAAGTTTAATATCTTTTTTATGAAATCAAATATTAAAAATCCTGATATGTATAAATTTAGTTTTGATGATAAAGAAGATTGCAAACGAATTATTAAATTATTTTCCGCTATGAAAAAACAGCATTATCAATATACTCTGGAAGAAAAATGTGAAATGTATAAAAAACTTTTTCTAAAATAAATATGTGTGGCATTGCAGGATACATTGGAAAACCTAATATATCAGAGGAGAAAATTCTCGGAACTCTCTCTTTGATGTATAATCGTGGTCCCGACTTTCAAAACTATTTTCTGATAAAGAATGATACTATGAATATTGCTTTGCTCCATTCACGATTAAGTATTATAGATATTGATTCTCGTTCCAACCAGCCGTTTAAACAAAAGCATGCTACATTGATTTTCAATGGAGAGATATATAATTATGTTGAATTACGAAATGAATTGAAGAAGATGGATATTTATCTTTCCACCCAATCAGATACCGAAGTTTTGCTTAATTATTATTTGCTTTATGGCGAACAATGCGTTGACTATTTTGAAGGAATGTGGGCTTTTGCCATCTATGATGAAAAAGAAAAAAAACTTTTTCTTTCCCGCGATAGGTTTGCCGAAAAGCCACTTTATTTTTTTGACCTGCCTGACGGATTTTATTTCGCATCCGAAACCCGCTTTCTTGAATCGCTTTCAGGTGTTCCTTTATCAATTAATTATCAGCATCTCTATAGATATCTGGTTAATGGACATAAATCGTTATACAAAACCAATGAACGTTATTTTACAGGCGTAAGCGAACTTCCTTTTGCAAACAATTTATCTCTTGATTTTTCTTTTAAAAAAAATATTTACTCTTATTGGAATCCTGATTTCTCGGTGCAAAAAATGTCAGAGAATGAAGCAGTGGAAGGTGTCCGGCATCATTTGAAAGAAAGTTTAAAGATTCGTCTTCGTTCAGATGTTCCGCTTTGTTTTAATCTGAGCGGTGGCATTGATTCTTCTGCTCTTGTTTCAATGGCGGCAAAAGAATTTAATAATGAAGTAGTTACTTTTTCTATCATTGATAAAGATGAACGATACAATGAAAAGAAAAATATTCAGGCGACTATAGATGATATTCATTGTAAAAACATTCAAATTAAATTGTCGCCCGAAAATAATTATATAGAAAAATTAAAAAGTATTATCGCATATCATAATGCACCTGTCGCTACTATTTCCTATCTCGTACATTCTCTTTTATCGGAACAAATTCATAAGCACGGATATAAAGTTGCATTTTCCGGAACAGGTGCCGATGAAATTTTTACCGGATACTACGAACATTTTAATTTGCATTTATATGAAATGCGTAATCATCCGAATTTTTCTGTACTGTTGGATGAATGGAAAAAATATGTTAGCAAATTAGTTCGTAACCCTGAATTAAAAAATCCACAAATGTATTTTGATAATCCATCCAAACGTGAGCATATTTATTTGAACAATAAAATTTTTGCATCTTATCTTAAAGTTAATTTCCACGAGGAGTTTTCGGAAAAACAATTTCATTCCTCTTTTCTCAGAAACAGAATGTTGAATGAATTATTTTATGAAGTAACCAGAGTAATTCTTAACGAAGATGATTTGAACTCTATGCAATATTCCATTGAGAATCGCAGTCCATATTTGGATTCCCGTTTGCTCTCATTTGCTTATTCCATTCCAACAGAATTTCTTATTCAAAAAGGATTGGCAAAATATATTTTGAGAAAAGCAATGAAAGGAATTTTGAATGATGAAGTTCGCTTGGATAGAGAAAAAAAAGGATTCAATGCTTCTATCAATTCAATAATTGATTTTAATAATCCTGAGCATATTGATTATCTTTTATCTGATAGCCCCGTGTTTGATATAGTTGATAAAAATAAAATTGAAAAATTGATGAAACAAAAAGAATTTACCAACAGTTTCAAAAAATTTCTTTTCAATTTTATTAATGTAAAGATTTTTCTTGAGAGATAAAAGTGTATTATTTTTTCATTGTCGTCCGACTAAAATAGTCAAGAAATTCAAGTAGCCCTGAAAGGGCATTATAGATTAACATATGGCAACGCCATATGTAAAAGAACACAGATGTCTTTATAGCCCTGAAAGGGCGTAATAGTTAACTATGCGATTATGTTTATTTCGCCCTTTCAGGGCTTATTTCCCCCCGTCTATTACCTATCACAGGGCGATACCCTGTGTTATGATATTAACGCCCTTTCAGGGCTAATGACCCTTTCAGTAAGATGTAAGGGAGGATGCTTTTTGAAAAATGCTATTTTGTTACGGGTGTTTACTCTATGCTGACAAAAAATTGATGCTTTTTTAATTTTAGTCGGACAATAGTGAAAGGCAATATCCTATTCTTTATAGATGGCGATAACATTTTTAGCAGAAGTAAATTTTTATTTCACCACAAACTGCCTTTGCACCTTTTCTTCTTTTCCGTTAGTTATTCGCAGTAGATAATTTCCCGGACCCATTCCTGCTGTGCTTATCTTTTTTGCAGTAACGCCTTTCTCTATAAATTCTTCTGTACTAATGACTTCTCTTCCAAGCATATCTATCACTTTCACATTTATATTGCATCCTTTTTCACTGGCAACAGTATATTGTATGTAGCCATCATCTGACGGATTTGGATAAATGGAAATAATATCTATTGTTCCTATATGTACTGCTACTATCTGCGAGTAAGTAAATTTCCCATCGTAGTCAGTTTGTTTGAGACGATAATATGAAGTGCCTGTGTAAGGGTGCTTATCATAAAAAACATAATTGAGAATAGTATTGCTGTTTCCTGTGCCTTTTACTGTTCCGATCTCACTCCAACCTTCTCCATTTGGAGAGGGAGTAATAGCACGTTCAATAGTAAAATAATCATTATTCATTTCTGAAGCAGTAACCCATTTGAGAGCAACTTGTGTGCCGTTTAGTTGTGCAGTAAAACTGAGAAGTTCTATTGGAAGAGGATTTTCTTCTGTAGTAGAAGCCAAAGTAAATGGACTAAATGAAGTTACAACGCCATTTGTAACAACCGTTCCAGCCGTTACATCTCCTGTTGTTCCTCCGTTTCCGTGATTTGCCCATTGAGTACCATTCCATCTGGCAACAAGTAAATCACTTAGATTTGTTACACTTCCACTTCTTGTTAGCGAATCCCAACTTAATGTAACATTGACATTAGAAGTGCCATTTGTTCTATCAAGCATCCAATATTCTGCTTGACTGATATGATCTATAGAAACGTCTTTACTATTTCTATTGTATATAGGATGTGGATTTGTATGATTGTACATAGCAGTAAAATGATGAGTAGTAGTTGTAGGTGCAGAAATAGAAACAGGAGCATAATATCCACCATCGCCTACAGGAAAATCAAAAGCAGTGTTGCCAATTTTCCTGACATATCCTCTGACATAACTTCCGTCATCGGCGGCATTGCTTATAGTTATTCCATTGTTTAAGATAAGTAATCCTGTGCTGGTAGAACTAAGGGTTGTAGCATTAATAATTCCTGAGTTAAAAGCAATATCTAAAGATATAATAACATTTACATTGAGAGCAAGTGTTCCACCTGCACTTGTAGCCATTGTAAGCCGCCTGACTGTTGGTGGAAATGCTGCATCGCCATAAAAGGTTTGTGAGCCGTTGCCATCAATAGTTACTCTTCCATCATCTGCACCAAAAGTTATTGCCGTTGCCGTTCCAACTGTTGAAATATTCCCCGAAAAGGTACAATTGTTTCTATAAGCGGGAAGTAAATTGCCACTACCTGTTTGAATAAAAGTTACAGGTCCGTTAAAGTCATCTGCTGTATAATAAGACATAGCCATATATCCTGCGCCGCTATTGGTAATGGTAGTAGTTCCGTTAAAAGTGGTCCCGCCATCACTACTAATGCCTCCTGTTCCTACTGTTTGTTCTAATATAGCCGTGCTATTAAAAGTTGCACCATCAAGGTGTAAATTGGGTGCAATAAAAGTTACATTCCCGTTGAAAATACTTCCTGTTGCCAAACCCAAATGTGCAGTGCCTGTGAGTGTGAGCGATTGAGTGTTAGTTCCTGTAATGAATCGTCTTAATGCCAGAGTACCACTTGGAAATCCGCCACTACCAATAGTAATAGTTTTGTTTTGGGCGAGCGTAGTTGTGAATCCGCCCTGTCCAAAATAAATACCTGTTCCGCCACCTGTATTATTAACAATAATATTTTCATTAATAGCATCAGGAGCATAGTAAGCAAGAGACATATAAGCACTACCGCTGTTGGTAAAAGTAACATTCTGATTAAAAATATTTCCACCACGTCCATGAGAATTGAATGCTCCTGTTTGTTCTAAAGTAGCAGTACCGTTGAAAGTTGCACCATCAACACTTAATATAGGTGCTGTGGCTGTAACATTACCATTATAGACACTTCCTGTTCCCAAAGACAATGCAGTAGTAGTGCCTGTGAGTATGAGTGATTGAGGAGTGTTGCCTATTTGTGTGAGTCGCCATATAGAAAGAGCACCTGTGGCAAAACCAATACTACCTATTCTGAGAATTTTTGTAGCGGCAAGAGTAGATGACCCACCTCCTTCACCTAAATAAATACCGCCGTTAGTATTTGTATTGTTAAAAGTGATATCTCCGCCAAAAGCATTAGAGCCGGTATATGCTACACGCATATATCCGTTGATAGTGGTTCCGGTATTATTAAAAGTTACATCAGTAGCAAAGTTAATGCCTGCAAATAATAAAATACCATTACTGCTATTGATGATTGTGGTAATTCCGTTAAAAGTGGCACCTCCATAAGATTCATTGTTGTTTATTCCTGTTTTTTCAAGTGAGGCAGTGTTGTTGAAAGTAGTTCCGTTTAAAGCAAAATACGGGCTAACAGTGGTTATTGCGCTATTAAAAACACTTCCTGTTTGAAAATCTATCACAGCAGTACCTGTTAATGTAAGCGATTGCGGAGTAGTAGTTCCTTGCTGTATAAAGTTTTTTAGGTATAATGTTCCTGCAGAAAAACCACTACCAACGGTAATGGTCTTTGTTGCAACAAGTGTAGAACCTCCGCCTCCAAAGAAAATACCTTGAGAAGCGTTAATACTATTAACTACAATGTTTTCGTTAAATGTTGATGATGCAGCATAAGATAAATAAATACGATTTGAGCCGGTATTAGTAAATGTAACATCTGCATTGAAAACATCAGGATTGTCAATTCCAAATAAAATATCTCCACCTGTGCCGGCAGTACTGCTATTAATAATAGTGGTAAGATTGTTAAAAATATTTCCTCCGGCACATCCATAATTTGTGTTTCCATTTTTCTCAATTTGGGTAACGCCGTGGTACGTGCAGCCATCAAGCTCTATTCCCGGTGCAACAAAATTCACATTACCTGTAAAGACGCTTGATGGACCAACATAAATCGCAGATGTGCCTGTTAATGTAAGTGATTGTGCTGTTGCTGCATCTGATTGAGTAAAATTCGTTAACATCAGTCCACCGGCAGAAAAGCCAAGTAGTCCTACATTGATGGTTCTTGTGGCGGCAAGAGTGGATGCTCCTCCTCCATATCCAAAGAAAATACCTCCGGAAGAGCCGGTGCTGTTAACAAAAATATTCCCCAAAAATGTTGATGCTGTAGCATAAGCAACATAAATAATGCTTGAGCCCGTGTTCGTAAATGTAATATTTGTATTGTAAACATCAGGATTGCCAGAGCCAATTAAAATGGCGCCACTACCACTATTGATAATTGTTGTAGTAAGTCCGTTAAAAGTGTTGCCTCCTGTTCCTTCGTTGCTTCCTGTTCCTGTTTTTTCTACTATGGTAATACCGTTAAAAGTTGTTCCACTCAAAAAAAGTCCAGGACTTGCAGAAGTTATATTGCTGTTAAAAGTACTTCCTGTTTGAAAAAATAATCTAGCAGTACCTGTGAGCATAAGCGATTGCGGAGTAGTTGCACCTATTTGTGTAAAATTGCGAAGACGTAAATCACCGGAAGAAAAACCACTACTACCAATGGAAATGGTTCTTGTTGCGGCAAGGGCAATTGTTCCGTTGCCTTGCCCAAAACTAATACCCGTTGATGTTCCAGTACTATTTAAAATTACATTTCCATTGAATTGTGTTTCAGTAGCAATAGCATAAGCAACACCAATAATGATTGAATTAGATCCGCTATTAGTAAAAGTTACATCGGCATTAAAAATATCCCGATTTGTAAAAGCAAGCCAAAGAACTCCGGTGCCATTATTAGTGATAGTAGTAATGCCGTTAAAGGTGTTGCCACCTGTGCCATAATCGTTTGAAGTACCGGTTTTTGTAAAAGTGGCTGTGCCGTTGTATGTGCAACCATTAAGATAGATACCTGGTGCAGTAAAATTCACATTACCATTAAAGGTGCTTGATGGACCAACTACAAGTGTAGCAGTCCCTGTTAATGTAAGTATTTGTGGTGTTGCACCTGTCTGAGTAAAATTTCGCAATATTAGTGACCCTGCAGAAAAACCGTCAACACCAACGGTAATGGTCTTACCAGCAGCAAGGATAGAAGTACTATTAGGAGAATAACCAAACCCTATGCCTCCTGTGCCTATGCAGTTAACAATAATATTTTCGTTGAAAGAGTCGGTCTTTAAAATAATACTTGTATTATAGCCAAAGAAAAGTATTCCCGTGCCGCTATTATTGATAGTAGTAAGTTCGTTAAAAATGTTGTTTCCATATCCATAATCATTTGTAGTACCAGTTTTTGTAAAAGTAGTTGTGTCGTTGAAAGTGCCTCCTCTAAAATAAATACTTGCGCAGTTTGCAAATACTTTTGCTCCAAAAATAGTAGTGCCGTTGAAATTTGCAGTTGTTCCCGTACAAGAAATAACACCATTATTTACATTACCGCTTGTAAAAGTACCAACAGCTGTAACAACAAGAGTGAAAGTATTCAAATTAAGAGTGCCATTACTAACAGTCAGGTTAGTTACTGAACGTGGTATATCAAGGAGCGGAGAATTCCCCGCAGAAGTGATAGTAGCATTATCTGCTGCTCCGGGGAAACCTGTGTTGGGCGTCCAGTTTAAATTATTATTCCATGCGGAATTATTGCTCCCGTTCCACGTATAACTTGTTTGTGAAAACAAGAAACACGGAACTACTACAAGAATTGATATAATAAGAAAACGTTTCATCATATTACAATATTAAAAAATGATATTTGAAAACTGATAGACAAAAAATATAAAGATAATACAAAAAATAAAAAAGCAAGCAGAATAAATTCCGAGCATCTGAATGATTTAAATTTTTACAGTATCATTTTTGTATTCATGATTGATTTAAAATCTTAATTCGCAAAAAACTTATTTACAAATATAAAATTTAAAATTGATATGATACTAAATAATTATAATTTTATTTCGTCATGGCGGGCTTTGACCCACCACCTCATTAGTTCGTCATGGCGGGCTTTGACCCGCCACCTCAATAAATCAATAAATCCCTCCAGTCTATTGTGTGTATCACAATGGTTATTGAGCATAGATTGGTGAGCCAAACCGAAAATATGGATATGAAGTATTATGATAAACTTGTAGTGAGATGCCGAACTAAATGAATTAACTCCGTCATTTATGGCGGAGACAAAGTAAAATGGTAACACGGGCTTCAGCCCTAATAAAAAACAATTAATCTTGTAGTGAGATGGTTATTGAGCTTGCCGAAATATTGCCGAACTAAACGATTATACCAATTGAAAGTTATGGATAAAGCCGTTAGATACCTGTCTGCGTCTGCGTCACCTGTCTGCGTGGTCGCACAGGCAGACGCAGACAGGTGACGCACAGGCAGATTGGATTCCATTATTACAAAACAATGAAACAATGAAACAATTATCTTTCGTCATAAATGACGGAGTTAATAATTCCATTTGTTCTGCAACATAACTCCTTATCTTGATTTTTTGTTTTTCAAATAAACGATTGCAAAAATTCCCCAACGGTTCCTTATACTTCACTGCTGTAATAAATGGGAAATGTAATGCTCTCTTGATGTAATAAAAACAAAATTATTAGTTGCCAATTACCTTTACATTCGCAAAACGAGTCCATCATACGTCAGTCGTATATTATCAGACAATTTTTTTTCTGTTTCTTCATGCAAACCTAATTGATGACTAATATGAATCAGGTAAGCAGTTTTTGGCTTTATCTCTTCTATCTGAGCGATGGCTTCGTCAAATGTAAAATGTGAAGGATGTTTTTTGTAGCGAAGAGCGTTCAGGACTAAAATTTCTGAACCGAGTATTTTTTTCTTTTCTTTTTTAGAAATAAAATTTGCGTCAGTGATGTAAGTGAAATTGCCAACACGAAATCCAAAGATTGGAAGGTGCATATGCTTTACAAGAATGGGAATAAATTCTACACCTTCAATGACGAATGGTTTGTTTTTAATAGTGTGAAGATTAACTTCAGGAATGCCGGGGTATTTTTTTTTCTTGAACACATAGATGAACTGTTTGTGAATTGACTGTTGAACATGCTTACTTGCATACAAATCCATTTTTTTCTTCATAATGAAATTGAAAGCACGGACATCATCAAGTCCCGCAATATGGTCGCGGTGTTCGTGAGTGTAAATTACTGCATCAATGCGATTAACTTTTTCTCTCAGCATCTGCTGACGGAAATCGGGACCTGTGTCAATCACAAATCTTTTCCCTTGTATTTCAATCATCACCGAAGAACGCAAACGTTTATCTTTTGGATTCAAAGAATTACAAACCATGCATTTGCATCCGATTATGGGAATACCTTGTGATGTTCCTGTACCGAGAAAAGTGATTTTCATTTTTTTCCGAACTTTGTTTTTTTTAATAAGAACATTTTTCAAAAATACATTTTTCATAAAACACAAAGAAAAGTTTGGAGCACCTAAAGATTTAAATTTATTATAGTTCAGACAATTTACAATTTTTATTTCTTGCAGAGTAGTGCAAAATTTTTCACTGTGTCTTGCTGATTTATAAATTATTTTTTAATGAACAACACCGCAGTGAGTTGCAAAGAATTCTTTTAATTAAAATTTTTATTTTTGTATTTCAAACTTAAATAAAATCAGAATATATGCCAACCTTTTGTTTATGAAAAAATCTAAATCAAAAAAGAAAAAATTAAAAAAAACTTCACGTATGCTTATGGCTAAAAAGAAAACAAAGCCACAACTTGCTGTGAGCAAAAAGAAAACAAAATCACAACTTGCTGTGAGCAAAAAGAAAACAAAGCCACAACTTGCTGTGAGTAAAAAGAAAACAAAGCCACAACCTACTGTGAGCAAAAAGAAAACAAAGTCACAACTTGCTGTGAGCAAAAAGAAAACAAAGCCACAACCTACTGTGAGCAAG
Source organism: Bacteroidota bacterium (assembly GCA_043804035.1). Taxonomy (GTDB): domain Bacteria; phylum Bacteroidota; class Bacteroidia; order Palsa-948; family Palsa-948; genus JAZDJJ01. The sequence goes on along the minus strand of JAZDJJ010000002.1, from coordinate 7,463 downwards.
AAGAAAAGCAAATCCATAAAAGAGTCCACAGTGAAAACAAAATGCAAGGATATTAAGGTATGGATGTCCCCTTACATTCACGAAGATGAAAAAAAACAAGAGGAAGAAGAATTTTTCAAAGAGGAAAAAGAACCGGAAAAATTTGACGATCCAATTATTGATAATAATGATAAAGAAAACGATGAAGTGAACGATGAAATGAACGATGAAGAGAACGGTGAAGAGAATGGTGAAGACGAGTTCTTATATGAAGAGCCAAAGTTTTAAGTTTCGTAAAGAGTTCCTCCGATGCTGTCTCTTTCGGCTCCGGTAACACTTTTTAAAATATTTATTTCATTTCTTATTCTTAACACACCTAAAAAAGAAAAAGCAACTGCTTCTTTATATTTTATTATTTTTTGTTCAGGAATTTTTATTTTAATTTTTCCATTTTTTATTATTCTTTTCATTAAAAATTTATTAAGCGCACCTCCACCGGTAACAAGAATTAATGAATGGTGTGTGGTGTGTGGCAAGTTAATTATTTTGGAAATCTGAAAAGCGATATGTTCACAAAAAGTACAGAGTTTGTCTTTAATCGGAATTTTATGTGAGTTCAATATCGGAAAAATATTTTTCTCTACCCATTCGCGTCCCAAAGATTTTGGCGGCTCTTTTTTGTAAAATGAAATAGAGTTTAATTTATTAAACAACGATAAATTAATTTTTCCTCTCGCTGCCATTTTTCCATCCCTATCAAATTCTTTTCCCGCTAAACTGCTAAGATAATTTAGAACAATATTTGCCGGACAAATGTCAAAAGCAACTCTGTTTCTTTTTTTATTATCGTATGAAATATTGGCAAATCCGCCAAGGTTTAAACAAAATGTATATTCAGAAAATAATAGTTTGTCGGCAATTGGCACTAATGGTGCGCCCTGTCCGCCAAGCGCCACATCACCAGTGCGAAAGTCGCATACAACGGGTAGTCCGCATACTTCTGAAATAGTTGCTCCATTTCCAATTTGAAGAGTAACCTTTTTTTCCGGCTGATGAAAAATAGTATGTCCATGCGAAGAAACAAAATTAGGATGAAGATGATTTTGTAGAATAAATTTTTTTATTTCTTCTCCTATAAAATATCCATACTCTCTATCAAAAAGTGTCAACTTTTGTGAGGATAATTTATGTGCATACATTAATTTATTTTTCCAATAAGATGAATACCGAAGTGTTTTTGCCTGATGAATTTTGTATTCCCATTCACCAGAGAACGAATTTGTTGTAGTATTTTTTTTATTTCTCTTTCCGAAAGTGCAATATGCCAAATCCAATCCGTCCAGAGAAGTGCCTGACATCACACCAATTACATTATACTTTTTCATTTGTTAATTTTTTATGAAAGTAAAATTACTACATTTGCACAAAATTTATAATTCATTTTAAATATGAAATTCCATCTTTCAGAAGAACAACTTACCGTACAAAAAGCCGCTCGGGATTTTGCCCATGAAGTTTTACTTCCCGGAGTAATTGAGCGTGATGAAAATCAAAAATTTCCCACAGAAGAAATAAAACAACTCGGGCAGTTGGGGTTCCTTGGTATGATGGTAGATCCGAAATATGGTGGTGGAGGCATGGATACAATTTCTTATGTGCTTGCAATGGAAGAAATTTCTAAAGTAGATGCTTCTTGCTCAGTGATAATGTCGGTAAATAATTCGTTGGTTTGCTGGGGAATTGAGACATTTGGAACAGAAGAACAAAAACAAAAATATCTCGTACCGCTTGCCAAAGGCGAAATCATCGGAGCATTTTGTCTTTCAGAACCCGAATCTGGTTCAGATGCCACTCGTCAGCACACTACTGCAATTGATAAAGGCGATTATTATTTACTGAACGGAACAAAAAATTGGATTACAAACGGAAACTCTGCATCAGTTTATTTAGTGGTAGCGCAATCAAATACCGAAGCCAAACATCGGGGCATCAATACTTTTATAGTAGAAAAAACATTGGCAGGAGTTACAGTTGGAAAAAAAGAAAACAAACTTGGAATACGCGGTTCAGATACTCATCCTATTATGTTTACCGATGTAAAAGTTCCGAAAGAAAATCGCATTGGTGAAGATGGTTTTGGTTTTAAGTTTGCTATGAAAACATTGGCAGGTGGAAGAATCGGAATTGCTGCACAAGCGTTGGGCATTGCTTCTGGCGCATACCAATTAGCCCTTGCTTATTCAAAAGAAAGAAAGACATTCGGAAAAACATTATCGCAGCATCAAGCCATCCAGTTCAAACTGGCAGATATGGCAACTGAAATTGAAGCTGCACGACTGCTTTGTTTGAAAGCCGCATGGATGAAAGACCAACATTTGGATTACGGTACTGCAAGCGCAATAGCAAAAGTTTTTGCTTCACGAGTGGCAATGGAAACAACAACCGAAGCAATACAGATTCATGGCGGATATGGCTATGTAAAAGAATATCATGTGGAACGTCTTTTTCGTGATGCAAAGATTACTCAGATATACGAAGGAACAACAGAAGTGCAGAAAATAGTTATTTCAAGAGCAGTGCTTTCATGATACTATAAATACTCCATCACTTTCTCTAATTTTATTCCGCGCGAACCTTTAATAAGGATAAAAGAAGATTTGTTTTGTAATGACGGAATGTTTTGAATATCATGTACAAGTTCATCAGAAGTATTGAAGAAAAATTTTTCTCTGACAGAAAATTTGATTTCAGAAGCGGCATTCATAAAATTTTTCCCTACAAGAATTACTCTTTCAAAATTATTATTCATTATTAATTTCAGAATTTCTTGATGCTCATTAGCGGAATAATTTCCCAGCTCAAGCATATCTCCGAGAATTAAAATTTTATTTTCTCCGTTCATCGTTGAAAAATTTTCTATTGCAACTCGCATACTGACGGGATTTGCATTGTAGATATCCAGTACAATTGTATTATTTCCTTTTTTTAAAATCTGCGAACGATTATTGGAAGGAATATATTTTTCTATCGCCTGTTTTATCTTTTCATTTTCAACACAGAAATATTTTCCTACACAAATTGCCGAAGCGATATTTTCAAGATTGTAAGTGCCAATCAATTGAGAAAAAATAATCTGGTCATCAAATTGTATTTTCAGAAAAGGAGATGCCTCTTGTAACGAGCAGGTGGAAATTGTATCGTAGTTAATTTTATCTATGCCTTCCGATAAAGAAATCAGCAGCGGATTACCGGAATTTAAAAAAATTTTCTTCTTGTTCTTTTTTAGATACTGATACAATTCCGATTTTGCTTTTATCACATTTTCAAAACCACCAAACTCTCCCAAATGCGCTTTACCGATATTTGTAATTAATCCGTAATCGGGTTGTGCCATTTCACACAACGAAGAAATTTCGCCAATATGATTCGCACCTATTTCTATGATTGCAACTTGAATATTTTTTTTAATGGAAAGAAGAGTAAGCGGAACACCTATGTGATTGTTCAAGTTACCAGTAGTGGCGAGTATGTTATATTTTTTTGACAGAACACATTGTATTAAATCTTTGGTTGTTGTTTTTCCATTACTTCCCGTAATACATAATATCGGAATATTCAGTTGCTTTCGGTGATATTTTGCCAGATCTTGCAAGGATGACAAAACATTTTTTACCAATATGTATTTATCTCCTTTACAAAATTTTTCCTCATCAATAATCGCGTAACAACATCCGCCATTCAATGCTGATTCTGCAAACTGATTGCCATTAAAATTATCTCCCTTTAAAGCAAAGAAAATAGAATCAGATGATGTTTTCCTGCTGTCTATTGTAATGACAGAATATTTTTGATAGAGAGAATAGAGTTCCGAAATATCGGGATACTGATTATATGCCATAAGAAAATGAGCCACTTATTTTTTAGGTATTGTTAAATAAGTATAGGGATGGCTTCCCATTTCGTTCCTCATGGTTCGCAGGGAGGAACGACCGAAGCAATCTAAAAATCTATACCAAATTAACAATGCCATTTTTTAATATAGTAAAGAAAAATAGATACAAAAAATCCCGCTCCTGATTTCTCAAGGTCGGGATTTAATTTTTTGTTATTAGTAATATTTATTTTCTCTTACTTTTTTTTCCCTCCAAGTCCAATTGGACTTCCCACTCTTGCCATTGAACAACGAAACCCAATGTATGCTGTTGCTTGTCGCTGATCCAAAAAGCGCCTTGTGCCTGGAACCATCCAATATGCTCTATCTTTCCATGAGCCACCTTTATACACATGGGCTTTATCATTGATTAAAGACATTTGGTAAGATTCTCTACTGTTGGCGCCACTTCTCTTAGATTGCTCTACCGGAAACTGAAACATTCTAATGTTCTCCGTTTCAATAGTATTAGTACCAGCATAATCTTCATTATCATAAAATATACTGGACCTTATATCACCTTCACGGTAATTAATGTTATCAGCATATTTATAATTTCTACGTTCGTCCAATTTGTCTTCTTTTTCGGTAATACTCACATTTCTCATTTTCACTAATCCTGGGCGGCTGATCAAATTACTATCTGCATCATAAAGCAACGAATCACCCTGGTCAACCATTATACCGTCTTCATCTTTCATGGCTGTTTGAAACACATTGCCTCTGAAAGGTCTGAAATCATCCATGTCCATATAAGTAACCGGACGATAAACATCCATCACCCATTCACTCACATTGCCAGCCATATTATATAAACCATAATCATTGGGCCAATAAGAATAAACCGGTGCAGTAACATCAGCAGCATCGTTCAATCGTCCTGCAATACCCATATAATCGCCACCTATATTAACAAAGTTGCCAAGAAAATCACCGATGAATTTATCATTAGGATTACGAACCGCGTGTCCATTCCAAGGATAAAGCCGTCTTTCAAGGATACGACCTTCTATTGTATTACCTATTAAACCATAAGCCGCAAACTCCCATTCAGCTTCGGTAGGCAGGCGATATCTTGGTAAAAGAATTCCATCTTCCATCCGGACTTTTCGCTCTGTTCCGTCAGGGCGAGGAATAGATTGCCTGATAACGCCTTCGTATTTACCGGCAAAATATGCATCAGTGTTAAAGTTGTTAGCCAAACTTTGTCCCAAATCCCAATCAAGAATACCTTCACGAATAAGAATATATTCATTCACACGATCTGTACGCCATACGCAGAAATCACTTGCTTGTAACCAATTCACTCCAACGACAGGATAATCTCTGTATGCAGGATGACGCAAGTAGTAATCTACATAAGGATCGTTATATCCTAAACGAGAACGCCATGCCAATGTATCGGGTAACGCTCTCTTATAAATTTCATAAAAAGTTTCATCAGTAGAATAAATTCTGGAAAGCCAATGGAGATATTCCAAATAATCCAAATTTCTGATTTCGGTTTCATCAATATAAAAAGAAGAAACGGTAATTCTTCGGGGAACAGTATTCCATTCGTAATTTACATCTTGTTCTACTCGCCCCATTGCAAAGCTACCACCTTCAATCAAAACAAGACCGGGACCTGTTTCTTGTTCCGAATATGGTAAAACTTCAAATCCACCATTGTTAGCATCATTATAATTCCATCCGGTGATTGGCGAAGTTTCTTTTCCGCATGATGCAAAAAAAAGTACTCCTCCGAAGAAAAGTACTACTTTGAAAATTTTTATGAGTGTTTTCATATTTTAAATATTTTATGAATTAGAATGACGGGCAACTTACCGTTCTGAATCTTTTGCGTTTATGTTTGCACTTAAACAATAACTGAAAAGAAATTTCGTGAGAACCTGCTGTAACAATACCTAATTTTGAAACAGTAATATCGTAACTATATCCCATCCTTACAGGGTCCTGATGAAAGCCAACAAGCATAACCACAGCATCCTGATTACGGTACCATAATCCACCAACAATAGCACCTCTCATAAGATAAACTCCTAAATTCAGTTCACGAAAATCTGCTTGTTGCTGATAAATAATATTAGGAGAAATATTGGACTGACCGTTTCTTCCATCTAAAGGAATCATAGCACCTATATGTCCCGTATATTTCATAGGCAATATGCTGTTATCTCCGATAAACGCTTCTTGGGGTTCTGTTAAATGGAATGCTGCAAGTCCTGCATATACTCTTTTACTGAATCCCAAAATCCCCGCAGAAAAATCGGGATAAGAAACATTATCACGATTCTTGACTTCCATCGTATTAAAAATAAATCCATATTTCGGATCAATCATATCTCCGAAATTTAATTTAGACCAATCTAATTTTTTTTGACCGTAAGTTATCTCAAGTCCAAAAGCAAGAGAAAATTCACGTGAAAGAGCAAGTTGATAAGCATACATACCACTAAATCGTGTGTTAGTGATAGTTGATTGTCCTGCTTTATCATTCAGAAAATGAATTCCAAGTCCTCCGGCAAGAGCCTCAACACGTGTATCAAGAGAAAAACTAGTAGTAACAAATGTTCCTGTAATATTAGGCCATTGATTACGATAATTAAAAATTATTCTCATACAACGATGACTGCCGGCAAAAGCAGGATTTAAATAAATTGGGTTCGCATAAAACTGGGTAAAATGCGGATCCTGTGCTTGAATATTATTTTCAAAACACAAGAATGTTATCGCAAAAATAAAAATACCGATTTTTCTTTTCATATTAAAGTAAGATATGAATATAACTACAATACAAAAAAAATATTTTTAATAATTCTATGACTTACACAAAAAATATCACATATAAAATTAAACAATATTTAATCTAAACAAATAATATAAGTGGTTAGTATAATCATTTTTGGTTGCCTTTTCTCAGAGACAAAGTCCATGTTATCATTTTGTTTCTTCTCCGCCATAAATGGCGGAATTAATTCATCCTTATCCTAATTTTTGCGTAAGTCCTATGTTGATTATTATTTTATTTCAAAATTACTAATTTATCTATTGCTATCACTGCTCCGTTTTGAATAACCCGATACATATAAACACCATTAGGTAATTGTTGTTGCGCGACAAAGATATATTTATTTTCCGGATTTAATGTTTCACTAAATACTTTATGCCCTGCAACATTATATATTTCAAAGATAGCAGATAATTGATTTTGTAAATTGTAAAATACCTGCATACTGCCATCGTTGGGATTGGGGACGATATTGATGGTTCGGCTTGGCTCACCAACCATAGATGGATTTTTGTTATCATCAGGAAAAACAACAGTGTCTTTTGCAACAATATTGGCTTCCGATCTCAGCACAGCCAAACTATCTGAGAAAATTAATTTTTCAATGAGTAGCGGATATTCATTTCCATAAACCAAACTCAGCAATGCTTCGGCATTTTTTGCTGTTGGTGTTTTTGTTAAAGAGACATCTACTATCTTTTGTTTTTCTGCTGAACTCAACTGATATAGATTACGTTTTGATGCATAGACATCAGAGAGTAA
>JAZDJJ010000001.1:0-12104 GCA_043804035.1 Bacteroidota bacterium | reverse complement strand
CCTTGTAGTATCGTCCATTTTGCAGGAGGAATAGTCAAAAGGAATAAGTTTGCACCCGCCACGGACATAAAAATGCCCTGCCACAAGAAGAATTGAACTTCGGGTTGTGGCATATAATCTCTTTGTTTTTCCATTTTTTTTAAGTATTAGTTTATTTATTGTTGAATTTTTATTTTTTTGCTATCTTTTAGAACTTCCACGCCTCCGTGAGAACTTCCCACGCCTCCGTGAGAAACTTTCACGCCTCCGTGAGAAACTTTCACGCCTCCGTGAGAACTTCCCACGCCTCCGTGAGAACTTCCCACGCCTCCGTGAGAAACTTTCACGCCTCCGAATTGCTATTTACTATTTACTATTTGCTATTTGCTATTTACTATTTACTATTTACTATTTGCTATTTGCTATTTACTATTTGCTATTTACTATTTACTATTTGCTATTTGCTATTTACTATTTGCTATTTACTATTTGCTATTTACTATTTACTATTTACTATTTACTTAATTATGCAGTACAATATTCAATCCTAATCCTTTTAGTTCGTTCATCAGTACATTAAAAGATTCAGGGATGCCTGGCGTTGGCAGATTTTCGCCTTTCACAATGGCTTCGTATGTTTTTACTCTTCCCGTCATATCGTCTGCTTTTAATGTAAGTATTTCCTGTAAGATGTGAGCTGCTCCAAATGCTTCCAGAGCCCACACTTCCATTTCACCGAAACGTTGCCCACCAAACTGCGCTTTACCGCCAAGTGGCTGTTGTGTAATGAGCGAATAAGGACCAATGCTACGGGAGTGCATCTTGTCATCCACCATGTGATGAAGTTTTAGAATATATATCATACCAACTGTTGCGGGCTGGTCAAACCGTTGTCCCGTTTCACCGTCATAGAGATAAGTGGTGCCGTAACGTGGCAGTTTTGCCATTTCCATATAAGTATTGATGTTTTCAAGAGTTGCACCGTCAAAGATGGGAGTAGAAAAAGTAAGACCGAGTTTTTGCCCTGCCCATCCAAGAATGGTCTCATAAATTTGCCCAAGGTTCATACGCGAAGGTACTCCGAGAGGATTCAGCACTATATCTACAGGGGTGCCGTCTTCCATATAAGGCATATCTTCATCGCGGACTATTTTTGCGACAATACCTTTGTTGCCGTGGCGTCCTGCTATTTTATCACCCACTTTTAGTTTTCGTTTTTGAGTAACATAAACCTTTGCTAACTGAATAATTCCGGGGGGCAACTCATCACCTACCTGCACAGCAAACTTTTTGCGTTTATGGTCGCCAAGTATTTCGTTGTACTTGATGTGGTAATTATGAATGAGTATCTGAATTTTGTTGTTTACTTCTTTATTTGAAGTCCATTTATGTGGATTCACTTCCATGTAGTTATCAACATTATCTAATATTTTTTGAGTAAGTTTTGCTCCTTTGGGAATCACCTCTTCTTTTAAGTAATTATATACACCATGAGATGTTTTTCCATTAATGAGGACGAAAAGTTTATTAACGAGTTTTGATTTCAGGTCGCTATATTTATGATTGAACTCTTTGTCAATTTTTCCGAGTATATCTTTTTCATCTGTTTTTACTTTTGGAGTTTTTATCAATCGTGAAAAGAGTTTTGTTCCCATCACGATGCCATAAGTAGAAGAGGGCATTCGCAGAGAAGCATCTTTCACATCGCCTGCTTTGTCGCCAAAAATTGCGCGAAGTAATTTTTCTTCCGGCGAAGGATCCGTTTCGCCTTTTGGTGTTATTTTCCCAACGAGGATATCGCCTTCTTTTACTTCGCATCCAACGCGTATGATTCCATTTGCGTCAAGATTTTTGGTTGCTTCTTCGCTCACATTCGGAATGTCGGAAGTAAGTTCTTCCATTCCGCGTTTTGTTTCTCTTACTTCAATAGAATACTGATCTATATGAATAGAAGTAAAAACATCATTGCGAACTATTCTTTCAGAAATAACAATAGCATCTTCAAAGTTGTATCCTTTCCAGGGCATGAAAGCAACCATGAGATTACGACCCATCGCCAGTTCGCCATTAACTGTGCTATATCCTTCGCAAAGCACTTGTCCCTTTTTTACTTTTTCGTCTTTGCGGACTATAGGGCGAAGATTTATACAAGTGTTTTGATTTGTTTTTCGGAATTTGATGAGCTTGTATGATTTGATATCATTATCAAAGGAGAGAAGTTTTTCTTCTTCATCGCGTGAGTATCGTATCTTAATTTCTCTCGCATCCACATATTCAACTACTCCATCATTTTCGGCAGTGATGAGAGTGCGGGAGTCAAGAGCAATTTTTGCTTCCAATCCCGTTCCTACAATGGGTGCTTCGGGACACAACAATGGTACTGATTGTCGCAACATGTTTGAACCCATCAATGCGCGGTTGGCGTCATCGTGTTCCAGAAATGGAATAAGTGAAGCGGCAATGGATGTAATTTGATTTGGAGCAACATCCATCAACTGTACTTTTCGTGGTTCAACAATCGGGTAGTTTCCTTCAAAACGTGCTTTTACTTTTTTGTCCTGAATAGATCCTTTATCATTAATATTAAGAGTTGCCTGAGCAATTATTTTTTTATCTTCTTCTTCAGCGGTGAGATAAACAACAGGGTTGTGAATATCAAGTACTCCATCAGTTACTGTGCGATAGGGTGTTTCAATAAATCCGAGATTATTGATTTTTGCATATACACAGAGAGAAGAAATCAATCCGATGTTCGGACCTTCCGGTGTTTCAATTGTGCAAAGACGTCCGTAATGCGTATAATGAATATCACGAACTTCAAAACCTGCACGCTCCCTTGAAAGACCGCCCGGACCGAGAGCAGAAAGCCGTCGCTTGTGAGTGATTTCAGCCAAAGGATTAGTTTGATCCATGAACTGCGACAACGGATTTGTCCCGAAGAATGTGTTGATTACAGCAGAAAGCGTTTTTGCATTGATAAGATCAATAGGAGCAAATACTTCGTTATCACGAACATTCATACGTTCGCGAATGGTACGTGACATGCGTGCGAGCCCGATACCGAATTGAGTGGATAATTGTTCGCCTACTGTTCTTACCCGTCTGTTGCTGAGATGGTCAATATCGTCAACATTGGTTTTCAGATTTACTAACTGTATGAGGAATTTAATAATAGCAACAATGTCTTCTTTTGTAAGTACACGTATATTATCAGGGATGTTCAGATTCATTTTTTTATTGATACGGAATCGTCCTACTTCACCTAAATCATATCGTTTATCAGAAAAGAAAAGTTTTTCAATTATGCTTTTTGCTGTTTCTTCATCTGGTGGCTCAGCATTACGGAGCAAACGGTAGATGTGTTCAACGGCTTCTTTTTCAGAGTTAGTTGGATCTTTCTGTAATGTGTTATATATAATAGAATAGTCGCTGATATCTTTATCTTCTTTATGGAGAATGATTGTTTTAATTTTTGCATTCAGAATAGTTTCTATATGCTCCTCAGTGATAATAGTTTCGCGTTCAATCAGTACTTCGTTACGTTCAATAGAAATAACTTCTCCGGTATCTTCATCCACAAAATCTTCAACCCATGTTCGCAGAACACGTGCTGCAAGTTTGCTTCCAATAGATTTTTTTAGAGTTGCTTTATTTACCGTAATCTCATCGGCAAGATTGAATAGTTCTAATATTTGTTTGTCGTTTTCAAAACCAATTGCACGAAGCAGAGTTGTTACGGGAAGTTTTTTCTTTCTGTCAATGTAGGCAAACATTACATTGTTCATATCAGTGGCAAATTCAATCCATGCTCCTTTAAATGGAATAACTCTTGCAAAATATAATCGTGTTCCATTGGCATGACGGCTCTGACCAAAGAATACTCCCGGAGAACGATGTAATTGCGAAACAACCACCCGTTCTGCTCCATTAATAATAAAACTTCCTTTTGGAGTCATGTACGGAATTGTGCCGAGATAAACATCCTGAACAACAGTTTTAAAATCCTCATGGTCAGGATCGGTACACGAAAGGCGAAGTTTTGCCTTCAGTGGAATGTTATATGTCAATCCTCTTTCAAGACATTCGTCAATTGAATAGCGTGGAGGATCAATGTAATAATCCAGAAATTCTAGGACAAAATTATTTCGTACATCCGAAACAGGATAATTCTCACTGAAGACCTTGTAAAGACCTTCGTTCTTTCGGTTTTCAGGAGTAGTGTCAACCTGTATAAAATCCTTAAAGGATTTAATCTGGATTTCTAAAAAATCAGGATAGTCAACCTGGTTTTTTATAGATGTAAAATTGATTCGTTGATTTTTCTTTTGTGCAGTCACAAGCATTTATTTTATTCCTCGGAGATGAAAGAGGAAGTGAATTTTATTGATAAGTAATTCCAAAAACGAAAAAACACAAATACCTCTTTCGTCATGTTTTTAACGTGACGAAGAGGTTTGATTAAAATTACGTGGAGAAGTTATTTAATTTCAACTTCTGCTCCTGCTTCGGTTAATTGTTTTTTTAATGCTTCTGCATCTTCTTTGGAGATGCCTTCTTTAACCGCTTTTGGCGCTGCGTCTACCAGATCTTTTGATTCTTTTAATCCTAATCCTGTGAGTTCTTTCACAAGTTTTACAACTTGAAGTTTTGCTTGTCCGCCACTTTTTAGAATAACGTCAAAAGTTGTTTTTTCAGATGCCGCTGCTTCAGTGCCACTTGCCTGTGATACGGCAACGGTTGCTGCTGGCTCAATGCCATACTCATCTTTAAGTATTTTTGCCAGTTCATTCACATCTTTTACAGTTAAGTTTACTAACTGATCTGCAATTTGTTTTAAGTCCGTCATAGTATTTATTTTATTTTGTGGTTACGAAAGGGTTGCAAAGATAATTATATTATTGATATACAAGTTATTAAAAAAAATTATGTAATTAACTAATGTTATGCAAAAAAATCATTTCGCTTTTTCTCCAAGTGTTTTAATTATACTACCAAGTTTATTTTTTCCGGAAAGCAACGCACTGATAGTATTTTTAACAGGCGACTGCAGAATAGCAATCACTTCACCAATCATTTCGTTCTTATTCTTTATGCTTGCAAGAAAATCTAATTGTGCATGACCAATATAGATGGACTCTTCAACGAATGCAGCTTTTAATAAAGGTCTATTACTGTCTTTATGCTTTTCGCGAAACTCTTTTATCAATTTTGCTGGTTCACTTGCGGTGTTACAAAACATAATAGAAGTTGAATCTTTTATAGTATCAATAAGTGGTTCATATACAGAATTGGTTTTTTGTAAAGCTTTTTTCAGGAGTGTATTTTTCACTACAAACATTTTAATGTTTTTGCCGTGGCAAAGGCGCCTCAACTTATTTGTTTTCTCTACTGTTAATGTTGATGTATCGGTCAGATAAAAGTTTGGATTCGCTTTCAACATTTCTGACATAGAATCTATTACAAGATTTTTTTTTTTTCTTTTTTCATAGTGCTACAAATTATGAATTATAAATTACGAAAAAGATTTTGTATCAATTTTTATTCCTGGACTCATGGTGCTTGAAAGTACAATGCTTCGTATATACATGCCTTTTGATGCAGATGGTTTCATCTTTACAATTGTTTGCAAAAGTTCGTTTGCGTTCTCAGCTAATTTATTGCTTTCAAAAGAAACCTTTCCTATAGAAGCGTGAAGGATCCCCTGCTTATCGGTTTTGAAATCAATTTTTCCTGCTTTCACTTCTTTCACGGTTTTACCAACTTCCATTGTTACTGTTCCTGATTTTGGATTTGGCATCAATCCGCGCGGACCTAAAATTTTTCCGAGTGCGCCAACTTTTCCCATTACGGAAGGTGTACATATAATAACATCTATATCAGTCCAACCGCTTTTAATTTTTTCTACAAATTCATCCAGTCCAACATGGTCTGCACCTGCATCTTTGGCTTCTGTTTCTTTATCGGGTGTGCAGAGGACAAGCACACGAACTGATTTTCCTGTTCCATGTGGAAGAGTTGCAACGCCACGAACCACTTGTCCTTTTGCAGTATCAATACCCAGTCGGATGCTGATATCAACGGATGAATCAAATTTTGTAGTGGTGATATTCTTTACAATATTAGTTGCCTCCTGCATAGAGTATGATTTGTCAACATCATATTTTGAAAGAATGGATTTTCTTTTTCTGGTTAACTGTGCCATAAATATTATTTTTTCAATGGATTTTTTCCTTCTACGGTAACGCCCATGCTGCGAGCAGATCCTGCAACCATGCTCATTGCAGATTCTATGTTGAAGCAATTCATATCTTCAATTTTTTCTTCTGCAATTTTTTTTACTTGTTCCCATGTGATTGAGCCGACTTTTTTTCTGTTTGGTTCTGCAGAGCCGGAATTTATTTTTGCAAATTCTTTTATTTGTGCATCAACAGGTGGTTTCTTGAGAATAAAATCAAATGATTTATCAGAATAAACGGTAATAATTACCGGTGTAAGTTTCCCTCCAAGGTCTTTTGTTTTTGCATTAAATTGTTTACAAAATTCCATGATGTTTACTCCTTTCGCACCAAGTGCCGGACCGATAGGAGGAGCGGGGTTAGCGGTTCCTGCTTTTATCTGTAATTTTATGATTGCGCTTACTTGTTTAGCCATGACAATTTGTTTTTATTGTTTTTCCACTTGCGTATAATTTAGTTCAAGTGGTGTTTTTCTTCCAAATATTTTTACGGTTACTTTTAGTTTTTTCTTTTCTTCATTTACTTCTTCAATTGATCCTGTGAAAGTATTAAACGGTCCGTTAATAATTTTTACTGAATCACCAACATAAAAAGGCACATTAATTTTTTCATTACTTTCAGTCAGGTCGTCCATTTTGCCGAGAATCCTATTTATTTCTGAATGCCGAAGTGGAATAGGATCTCCGGTTTTTGTACCGAGAAATCCTAACACACCGGTAACATGACGAATGATGTGTGGAACTTCTCCTGTCAGTATTGCTTCTATTAATATGTATCCGGGAAAAAAATTTCTTTCCTTGCTAATTTTTTTTCCGGCTCTTATTTGAAATACTTTTTCTGTCGGGATTAAAATTTGTGAAACAAATTTTTCTAGTTTAAATCTTTTGATTTCGGTTTCTATGCTTTGTTTAATTTTTTTTTCTTTTCCGCTGATAGCACGAACAACAAACCATTTTTTATCCTGCAATTCATCTGTTTTGATAGGTTCATCCGGAACATTATCAAATGGAATATCCTGATTATTTTGTACAGCAGGTTCTTGCAAATCATCTTTTTTATTTTCTGTTTGTTCTGTCATTGTTTTACTTAAAAAAATTATAAATTATTCCCATTATGAATTTAAAAGAAACATCCATTCCGTAAACAAGTAATGCAATTATCAATGAAGAAACCATTACAATCACTGCGCTTCCCCGAAGTTCATTCCATGTGGGCCATGAAACTTTAGAAGTCAACTCATTAACTATATCATTTATATATGCTTTTATTTTTCGCATTTTATTTTTTTTAAATGAGGATTATATCTCATTTTAAATCAATCATTAAATAGAATTTCTAATTTAAATGTGCAAACATACATAAAATTTTAATTCCACTTAATTATTTTTTGAATTGCTTTTTCAAGATTAACAAAAATATGTAAATCTGTATCGGGATTATTACCCCAAAAGCATCAACTTTTTTAGGACGTGGCATGTGTAAACAAATAATTCAAAGATTATTTTGTTTCGTTTTCAAACGAGGTTTCTGTAATTGGTGCTCCATCTTTGAAAAAATAAATTCCGCCCCAACTATGGATTACTTTTATATATACTCCTGCAAAGTTATCCTTGATAACAATTCTGCGTAAAATAGTTTTTCTGCCTTCATTATATTCTTCTTCCGTAATTCCCGGAGAATATTTATTTCTGAGGTCTAACTGGTACTTACTCATTTTTTCTTTTTCAAGCACAGAAAATTTTTTTTGTTCTACAGTATTAGTTGCAAGTAATTTATTTTTTTCAATATCATCAATTTGTCTTATTTTATTTTTCGGATATTTTTCATCTGGCTTATAGGAAAGTGCATCCTGATAAGACGTCTTTGCAACAGGATAATTTTTTGAAGCAAATGCTCTGTCTCCTTTATCAATGGCATTATTATACTTAACTATTATTTCTTTTTCAATTTGATTTTGCATTTTTGTTTTTTCAATTTTTTCTATCTCTGCTAATTTATCTTTCGGATATTTTTCATTTGGTTTATATGTGAGTGCTTCGTTGTAAGCAAGTTTGGCGTTTGCTATATTATTTTCTTTTAAAGAAAAATCGCCCAATATTATAGCAGCATCATATTTATCATTCTTTTTCTGTATTGCCGATTGTTTGGAAGCAATGTCTGAAAATATTTTTTCTATCTCCAAAACTTTTGTTTTTGGATATTGCTCTGTCGGTTTTATTCCTGATGCTTCTGTATAAGAAATTTTTGC
Source organism: Bacteroidota bacterium (assembly GCA_043804035.1). Taxonomy (GTDB): domain Bacteria; phylum Bacteroidota; class Bacteroidia; order Palsa-948; family Palsa-948; genus JAZDJJ01. The sequence goes on along the minus strand of JAZDJJ010000001.1, from coordinate 3,641 downwards.
AGAAGCATAATCTTTTGAATTGAAAGAACCATCTGCTTTTGTAATTGCTGCTTTATATTTTTCGTCAGCCGATTTTTGTTTGGATGCACCTGCTAAAAGATTTTCTATCTCTGAAAGTTTTGTCTTTGGATATTGCTCTGCCGGTTTTATTCCTGATGCTTCTGTATAAGATTTTTTTGCAGAAGCATAATCTTTTGAATTGAAAGAGTCATCTGCTTTTGTAATTGCTGCTTTATATTTTTCATCAGTTGCTTTTTGTTTTTGTGCTTCAAGTGCTGCTTGTTTTGCTTTCTCCTCCATTCCTTTCTCTGCTTCCTTTTGTAATCTTGTAAGTTCCGCGAGTTTATTTTGAATGGACTCATTATATTTTTCGTCATAATTAAAATTCTCTTCACGTGGAATGAATTGATAAATAGCGAGTGGTTGATTCAAGATGACTTCCACTCTTTTGGCTATTTCAGGCGAGGTTGGTATTTCAAAAAGTGTAACATCAGGTTCAAATGGATTGAAGTTTCCGGCAGATGCGCGATCCGGTGGAACATTTTTGGTAGATACTTTTAAATTTTTTGTAATGAATCCGGGTTTAGTGATTGCGATAATGTATTCCGAATTAGAAGGCAGTTCAAAATTAAATCTTCCGTTAGATTGCGTAATGATCTGTTGAATCTGTTTGTTATCACGATAAAGCGTAATGATAGCGCCCGATTGTTTTACTCCGCCAACAAATACACGTCCATTTACGGACATAGTCCAATCCTGTGAAAGAGAAAATAATGGAAGAAGAAAAAAGAAAATAATAAAATAAAAAAAACGTAAAATCATTTTTTTAATCGAACTTTTTTGTAATTGTGTATCAACAATCATTTTATTAAATATTTGCGAATGTCGTTAATTTAATTTAATTGAAGATGAAAAAATATAATCGTATATCTTTGTTGCATTATTTATTATGGGCAGTTCCTAAAATTGGTTTCGTCATTGCGACATGAAGCGAAGCGAAATGGAAGCAATCTCTTACTTCGGCAAGCTCAGTAACCAAATAGCAGGGAGAGAGATTGTTTTGGGTTGCTTAAGGCAACCTTCGCAATGACGTTTATTTGTATTTTTAAAATTATCCTTATCATAAAAAACAAATGCCACTTAAAGAAAATATTTCTTTTTTTTTAATTTGTTGTTTGATATTATTTTTAATAACAAATGGGCAATTTACTTTTGCCCAAAAGGATAAACAACTTCCGGATTGTCCTTCTGCAAGTGATGAAGCCGTTGACCTCTACAAAAAATCACGCGATAAAAAAAAATATAATTATGATGCTCGCATCAAGTTGCTGGAACAATCAGTAGAAACAGATCCGAATTATGCTCCTGCTAATTACGAACTTGGACTGCATTGGCAAAGAAGTGCTGATGAGCATGATGCTCCCTGTGAAAAGTGCGAAAAATATTTTCTCGCCGTAATAAAAAATTGTCCGATGTTTCATTCCAATCCATATTTCTTCCTCGGTAAATTATATTTTGAAAATGAAAAATACGATACTGCTATTAAATACATGAAAATGTTTTTGGATTTTAGGGAAGATGATGTAAAAAAATATGACAAACTCCGCTACGATAGATTTTTGGTTGATGCGAAACGATATATTAACTGGGCAAAATTTTACAAAGAGGTGATGGGCAATCCTGTTCCTTACGACCCAAAAATTGTGGAGGGCATCAGCACTGTTCGCGATGAATATCTGCCTTTTATTTCTCCTGATAATGAACTTGCATTTTTTACCCGTCGGTTACCTGTAAGCGATAAATTCAAAGCATGGCAATCTGAAAGTCAGCGCGAACTTTTTTGTTACAGCGAAAGACAAGCCAATGGAAAATTTGCTACAGGTACGCCAATGCCAGTTCCTCCATTCAATATGCATTCCAACGAAGGAGGCGCCACAATTACCATTGACAACAAGCATCTTTATTATACAATTGTTGAGGCGGGTAACTATGATATTTATAATTCGGATTTTGTGAACGGAGCATGGGGCGAAGTAAAGAATCTCGGCAGAAAAGTAAATCATTCTGAACGATGGGATTCGCAACCTTCTATTTCTTCTGATGGAAAATTGCTTTGCTTTGCCAGTGACCGACCGGGCGGTTATGGTGGTGTTGATATCTGGAAAACCGAAATGGATTCTGCAGGCAATTGGAAAGAAGCCACAAATCTGGGACCTGTTATCAATACGAATGGCGATGAAAAAGCACCTTTCCTTCACTGGGACAGTAAGACACTTTATTTTAGTTCAGGAGAAAACGAAATGGGTGCCGGAGGACACATGAGCGTGGGTGGCTTTGATATTTATTATTCTAAGTTAGACAGCTCCGGGAAATGGACTACCCCAAAAAATATCGGCTATCCAATCAATACGCAGGGAGATGATGTTGGATTTTTTGTTAGCAGCGATGGAAAATACGGATACTTTGGTTCTAATAATCCATTGAAGACATTAGGAAAAAGTATTGGTGGTTTTGATATTTATTATTTTGACATGCCACAACAGGCACGTCCCGATGCTGTTGCCATTATTAAAGGAAAAATTACTAAAGAAGGAGGACAAGAAATAAAAGCTGTGGATGTGGAATTGAAAGATGCTGTTACAAAAAAAATCACCAAAGCAATTGTTGATACATCTTTGGGAGAATATGCCGTTGCTGCTAATGTGCAACAAAAACACAATCAATTGCTTATCGTAAAGAAAGACAGTTTTGCATTTTCTTCGCAGTTGATTTCTTTCAATGACTCAATCATAGAAAAGTCCGACAATCCTATTGCTGTTTCACCAGCAAAAAAGATAGACATAGAAATCAATCACATAGAAGAAGGAAAAATATATACTATAAATAATATTCACTTTGGTCCTAACCGCTCTGAACTTATGGATGAATCAAAAATTATTTTGGATGAATTTATTATTTTTCTACAAGAAAATCCGACCATCAATATTGAAGTGCATGGACATACAGATAATATCGGAGATGAGCAGGATAATCAAAATCTTTCTGCCGACCGCGCATTTACCGTGTTTGAATATTTGCATAACAACGGAATTGAGAAAGGAAGAATTGGCTACAAAGGTTTTGGAGAAACAAAACCTATTGCATCTAACGACACGGAAGAAGGCAGAGCCAAAAACAGAAGAACGGAATTTTTGATTATAAAGAAATAATCCATATTATCAGACATAAATTCAGGCATTGTTAAAATAGTATAGATAATCAAATGTAATATTCTGATTAGGATATATAAATTCCATAAAAACTATACTGAATTAGCAAAGCCATCAATTACATGTTTGCAGTTAAATGAAAAGTATTGGGCAGTTCCAAAAATTACCGTTATCAAATTTTTAATTAAAAAAATCTAACAACTGTAGAAAAGACAAAAATAGTATTTTTGTAGTATATAAAAAAATGAAATATATGTCAAGTAAAAAAAAAATGGAAAAATGAAAAAAAATATTCAAAAAATTCTGAAAATCTTATCACGGATGAAAGGGATTTTATGAAAAATGTATTTTTAGAACTGCCCTATAATATGATTTCTGATCTAACATTTATTACCAATGAAGATAATCAAAACCTTAAACAAAGATTTGAGG